>NZ_JBFBIK010000200.1:0-7732 GCF_040685555.1 Sphaerisporangium sp. NPDC088356 | reverse complement strand
CTACCAACGACAAGCCACCAAGGCATGAAGATCACGATCTACAGCTGGAGTACTAGACGCGCGGCGGCGCACGCCAGTGAGGAAGTTCATCCCACGGCAGGGTAAGTGCGCCGCCGCGTCCCCACTCCCGTCACCACGAGAGGAACGCCCCTCATGCCGACCCGGCAGGACTTCATCAACGGCGACGCCGCGGCGCTGGCGCTCACGGCGCTGTTCATCGCCGCGTGCCTGGTGCTGGCGTGGCTCGAGCGCCGGGCCGACCGTGACGGGCGTCCTCGCCCTGAGCGGCGCTCACGCGCGCGTACACGCGCGCGGAGGGCTGTCGCGAAAGTCGCGAAACTCCTCCCCCGCGGGCGCGCGTAAGGGCGTCCCGAAAGTCCCGGAATTCCTCCTGCGGGCGCGGGCGTAAGTGGCTCGTGAAACTCCTAAAACTCATGGACCTGCGCGGCCACCTCACGGCCGAGGTGGTGCCCATTGTCGGCTCAGCAGGACCCAGATGCACGTCTACGCCGTTCGGCCGCGCGGGACTCCTCCCACATGGCGCGGGCTTCGGCCCGGTGCCGCTCGATCAGCGTGGTGAGCTCCTCGACCGACGGGCCGCCGGGGACGTAGGCCTCGCGGGCTGCCTGGTCGGCGGGCAGGGAGTCGCGGCGGGCGCGGGCCCGCACCACCAGTTCGGCTACGGCGTCCATGGCCTGGTCGTACGCGGGGATCTGCTCGGGTCGCAGGCTGTCCCTGTACGCGGACATCAGGAGCCCAGCCGCGTATCACCGTGAGTCGGTCGGCTGGCGAAGGACCGCCGTTCTTCGTCAGCGGCTCGCTCCCGGCCGAGCCAGGCCAGGACCTCGGACTTCCAGGCGACGAGCCGACCAGCCTTCTTGAAGATGAACGGGGCCCGGCCGATGTGGCGGAGGTAGCGGAGAGTTCCCTGCGGGGTGCGGGTCAACGTCTCGATCTCAGGCATGAGGAGCAACTGGTCGCCATCACGGTCAACGGCGGAAACGTTCACTACAGGCATGCGGGCCGAATACCCCACTAAGAGCGAGGGATTCGTAGCCCGGACGGCCCTGTTTCGGCTCCAGGGGCACATGAGTGAGCCGACAAGAAGGTGATCCTCACGGCGATCCAGGCCGCTTTCGGTATGGCGGCGGCGCTGCCGTGGGTCGCGGGTGCGCTCGCGGTCGCTGGTGGTGTGGCCCGGGTGATGGCGCTGCCGGTGGTGCAGGCGCTGCTGCCGTCGTGGCTGCGCACGGACTCCAGCGCCTCGCAGCGGTAGCCTTGGACCGTCCCTGGGGCTCCCTGGTGTTCCTGAGGCCCGCCGCCAACATTGCAGTGACAGGCCGGGGGTCCAACGGCAAGACGGATGGCCCGATCCGTGGAGGGTTCAGGCCATCCGCTTTCACCTACTCCGCGATCTTCAGGCTCTCGCCGGGCTCCATAAAGGCATACTTCCCGCCAGCGTCCTGGTAACCACACCACGCGGCATGCCACTGACGCTCCAAGGTGGGAACGTCACGGCCGACAAGCCGGAGGTACTGGAGGTGAACACCCAGCTCAGTGGATGCCCTGTTGCCTTCCTCGATAGGACGGGTACGCGCGTCCTTCCAGAACTCGGCCACCATCGTGGCCGCGGTCTTGAAGATCGCGTCGAAGGCCTCAGCCTCGGTCACAGTGAAGGTACCCATAAGTGTGCCTTTCGTTAGAGAGATTTCACTCTTCGAGGTTCCCAGGCACATCGCCAGAAATGTTAGTTCCGCAGGTCAGGGCGGTAACGCGCCGCGCGGAGGGCATAGCCCGAGACGGGCTTCCATCAGACAGACCAGTGCCGAACCGCTAGATCTTCAACCCGCTCGGCATCGGTTGCCAACCGATCATTCGTGAAGCGCGTCCTTCTGCCCGTCCCCGGACCGACGCAGGAGGTCACATGTCCCACCAATACGGCGGCCCACCCCAACAGCCATACCCTCCGTACGGCGCCTACCCGCCACCACCGCCGAGGAAGCGCCGCCGCGGCCTGTTCTGGCTCGCCGTCATTGGGCTCCCCTTCCTCCTGCTCGTCGGATGCACCGCGGTGGTCGTCAGCGTGGCCAACACAGCCCAGACCACACCGCGCAGCGCCCTACCGCAGGCCCAGGCATCCGAAGAAGACAGTGCCGCGAGCACCGAGCCGGCGGCCGAAACACCAGCTCCCACCCCGCCTCCCCAGCCCAAGCCCAAGATGTACAAGGGGTTCGGCAGCAAGGTCTTGAAGATCAAGCCGACCGAAAAGCCCGGGATGGCGACCATCACCCACCAGGGCGCATCGAACTTCGCCGTGAAAACCGTCACGGCCGAGGGCGAGGAGCAGGACCTCCTGGTGAACGAGATCGGTAACTACAAGGGCACGGTCATCTACAACGTCGACGCGGGGACGCAGACCTCGGCCTTCAAAATCGAGGCCGACGGCGCGTGGACGGTGCTTCTCCGCCCCATCACGCTGGCTCGGAGTTGGAGCGGAGACCGCCTGACCGGGCGGGGACACGATGTTGTCCGGGTCGATCCGCCGATCACCGGCCTGGTCAGCGTGCGGGTACGACACGCCGGCACCTCAAACTTCGCGGTGTATGCCTACCACGGCGACAACGACGAGAAGGAGTTGCTGATCAACGAGATCGGCCACTACAACGGCGAGGTGTTGATGCCCGATGACACGTTTCTGCTGGTGGTCGAGGCTGACGGCGCCTGGACGATGCAGAAGACTTGACACTAAAAGCCGTGGATCCGTGGCCGGCCAGCGTAGGTGACTTGTACCCGCAGTTCCCAGTGGCCGGGACCGTTGGTGTCCTCGCCGGTCGGCCCGTCACACGGGCACGTCCAAGCGGTGGTGTCATCCACGCAGGCGATCGGCGGCCAGAACCGGAACCGCATCTCCTGCGTCTGTATTGCCCTGGCACCGCGCGGCTTCTGTTCGATGTGGAACTGCTGAGGTTGGTTCCCGCGCAGCAGTAGCGGGAGACTGACGGGTGTCAGGGCTGTCCCGTTCCAGGCCCATGCCTGGACGCGGTAGTCGCGCGGCATGGCTATCGACCCCACCATGTTGGTCGTCCCATTGGCGTTCCTCGCTCCGTCCCATTCAGCGGTGATCTCTCCTGGGTGTGGCGGCGACAGATCGTCGTGCCGTCGCTCGCGCTCGATCCGGGAGATGGTCGCCGCTTCCTCGGCAGATTTGCGGGCGGCCTCAGCGGCATCCTCGCCCGCGTCTGCTGCTTTCCGCGCCGACACTGAGGACCGCCTGGCGTAGAGTCCACCGAAGAAGACGCCAGCCAGTGCAACAATGCCGCCCGCGACGGCGATCCAGTTGTCAGTGGTTAGCCCGAGAAATTCCCAGGCGTCGGTAGGGGGAGCGGTGTTCATGGACGGCCACGGTAGCGAGCGGCGCAGGGATCGCGCAGGCCGTCGCAACTTGTATGGAAGGTCCTTGGGAGCAGGAGCCCCGTACGCCCGCTGAGGGACTCACCCAAAGACGTTGCGGCTCCCCGCCCGCCAGTGGGGAGCCGGCGCAACCATCCGCCGCCGTCCCAAGATCACGGCCTGCCCGAAATGCTACAAGGGGAGGCCGGAATGCCTGCGTGGATCCAGTCAGACCCGAATGCTGACGACGGGCACTGCGCCGATGCGGGCCTCCGCGAGTGCGCCCGCGACCGTCGATGCTCTGACCCGCGTATCGTCACCACCGGCAGGACCACCACCCGCCGGCCAGCCTTGACCCCGCGCGCGTTCTGCGACACCGACGCCCATGTCATCCGCCGCGGACTCGAGGAGCTCCCCGCCCAGTGGCGGGAGATCGCCGCCTCGCTCGGCGTCAAGCGCCAGGCGACCGGGCCGAAGGTGACCGTCTCCAAATCGGCGGCCCTGCCGCTGTCGCTTGGGGCCGATGAGTGGCTCCGCGAGGTGGTGTACGTGCTGACCTCTTGGGAGGAACGCGTCGCCCATGCCGCCCAGCTGGCCACCAGGGACACTAAGGAGACCCGGCGGCGCCCCGGGCGCGTCGTGGTCCCCACGGCCGCCCGCATGCTGGCAGGGCACGTCAATGTGCTCCTGGCCCTGCCTGCCGAGCCGATGATGCGCGCCGTGTCCCTCAAGGCGGCGGCCGCGCTGCCGCCCGGCACCCGCGGCCTGGTCCATGAGGGCGCCGGGTACGCGGACGTCATCCTGGACCTGTCGGGCGCAGACGCCGGCCTCGATGTCCTGCAGCTTCACCATCGGGGCCGGCGGCTGCTGGGTGAGACTCCGCCCGCCGTACGCCGTCTCCATGGTGTGTCGTGCGCATGCGGGTTCGCCGAGCTCCGGGAGCTCCTCGACGAGCACGGCGCGTTCGATGGGGGAGCTCGCTTCCTGTTCAAGGCCTCCGCCCGGCGCTGACATCGCTTGGCGGGGGCCGTATTGCTATGGGGGTCAGGCCGCCACGAGGGCGGCCTCGGTCTGGTTGTTGGTGCTCTCGGCGGCCCAGGCGATGGTGAGGCTGGGCGCGCAGGGCTTCATGGGGATGTCGCCCAGGCCGTGGGCGGCGAAGATCTCGCGGATCGCGTCGAGGTCGGCGGTCTGCCGGCCGGACTCCGCCCGCTCGAGGGTGACCGGGCCGTAGGTGCCATCCGGGGTACGGCTCAGCGTCTTCTCCGCGCGGCGCTTGGTGCGCGCTGCGGCGTTGGTCTGCTGGCGCGCCTGCTCGTACAGGCGGGCGGCCTCCTGGATGTCGGCCGTCGACGGGACCGGCCCCTTGGCGCCGGCCTCGGCCAGCGGGGCGGGGACGGGCGCCGGGGCGTCCTCGGTGAGGTGGACCTCGCGGAGCCCGCGGAGCTGCTCGAGCTTGCGACCGGCGCGAGGGGTGCCGGTGATGACCGCAGCCAGGCGGGCAACGGCGCCGGTGACGAGGCGGGCGATCTTCATATCGGTGCTCCCTCGGCGACTTGCTTTTAGGTACACGTGCACCCTAACATTAGGTACACGTGCACCGCAAGTGACAGAGGAGAGGCCCCACATTGAAGAGCACACGTGCACCTGCGACACTTAGCGCCGTGCCAGGTCAGCCCAGGGAAGGTCGTCAGCACCGGTCGGTGACGTTCTTCGACGTCCCTTGGGAAGTCGGCAAGGAGGCGACCGAGGCCATCGGCACCAGCCGCAACGAAGTCCTCGAAGCACTCTGGGACTGGTACCTGCGTACCCCGGGCGCCGAACTGCCCGAGCGCCCGCCGGCGGATCTTCTCGAAGGGCTGTTTTCCAAGTGGCAGGCCCGCGAGGACGGCATCCGGGAGCTCGCGCTGACGCTGGCCTGCCCTACCTGCAAGGCCACAAGTGGCCCCTGCCTCGCGGGCAAGGCGAAGAAGCCGAAGGACGATCTGATCCATCGGCCCCGTCTGGCTGCAGCGACAGCCCTATACGACGCACAGCAGGCCGGCATCCACCATTGACCGCCATGCTCCCTTCGGTTTCCTGACGAATCCCTAACACCCACAGGCGCCCGCACCACGCCACGGCGCCATCTGAACCTGCCCTGACACGGGGGTCTTCAGCATGCCCAGCAAGCCGCCGCGCGCCCGAGAGGTGCGTGCGCGTTGACGATCACCATCCGCAGCGGTGACCCCGGCGGCTGGACGCGAGTCCCGCACACCCTGGCCCGCGACCCGCGCCTGTCCAACGGCGCCCGGGGCCTGGCCGTGCAGATGCTCAGCCACGCCGACGGGTTCCGCAGCGATGAGGAGTTTCTCGCCCAGCACACCGCCGACGACCGTGACGCCGTACGCCGCCAGCTGGCCGAGCTGCGCCGGTACGGGTACCTCGTACGGCATCGGGTCCAAGGCCCGGACGGGAAGCTCACCACCCGCAGCGTCCTGTACGACGTGCCGCAGCACCCGGAACCGCCTGCCGAGGAGCCGCCGTCTCGCGGCAAACCCGCGACACGGTCTGACCAGGGCAGATTCACCAAGCCCGCACATGCACCGGACGCGGGAAACCCGCGACACGGCACGACCGGCCACAACACCGCGAAACCGCAGGTCGAGCCGACTCGCGGCCAGCCCGCGACACGGGCCGATCAGGCGAAACACGCCAACGCCGCAGGTCAGGCCGACTCGCGGGAAACCCGCGTGCATATAGAAGATCAGAGAGAAGACCAGAAGAAGATCAGTCAGTCAGCGCAGGATCGCCAAGCCGCGCGTCGGCTCCACGCGCTGTTCCGACTGACTGATTCCGAGGCCGCGCAGGTGATCAAGGAAGTGCGTCGCCGCGCGGCACGGCCGATCACCAACCTCGTGCCGTACATGGCGGGCATGGCCGAGGGCGACCTGGCCGACATCGTCGCCGCCGCCATGGACGCCACCGACGCCGTGCGGGCGTCGGCCGCCGCGGCGGCGACGCCTCGCCAGCGCCGTGACCGCACCGTCGCCGAGGCGATCGCCGACGCCACCCCCGGCCGCCAGGAGCACGAGCACGCCCTGGAGCACGTCGACGGCGCCACGCCGGGCAACGTCACCCGCCTCGACATCAGGAGCCCTGAGTGCCCTCACGGCCATCCGGGCGGGGCCAGCCCGTGGCCTGACGAGGATCTGCCGTCCTGTGGCCCCTGCCGCGCTCACACAATCGCCTGCACCCGGCCGCCCGCGACGTGCTCGACGTGTCACGCGATCGCTGCCGCGCGGTCCGGCGCTCGCGGCCGCCGGCAGTCCGCGTGATGACGAAAGCGCCCGCGCCCGGATGGGCGAGAGCGCTTGAAAGGCATGGCTCAGGGGCTGCGGAATACGTCGTGAGTGCCGACCCGGCGCCAGACGATGTGCGGCTCGTTAGCACGCTCAGGGTGACCAAACTCGAATGTGGCCCGTCCGTCCGGCGCCCACGTCATCTCATAGATCCCTGGAGCTCCCTGGATGCCCTTGACGCGCAGGCCGGGACGAAACCGTCCCCCTCGTGGAAGGTCTTCCAAATCAGGCACGAACTGCTCTTTGACCGTGCGCTTGAACCGGTCTTTGTCGCTGGGGTCGAGTAGTGCGTAGTCCTTCTCGAACCGTGCCGTGGTCAGGAACGTGGCCACTGGTCACCCGCCCAGGTGGTCGAACATGTCGTCGACCGTCTTGTGCAGCGTGACGCGGTCGTTGGCAATGTCCTTGCTCGCCTCTCGTTCGCCGGCGTTCCAAGACTCGGTCCAGAACCAGGCCTGATCCGCGGGGATCATCTTGAGCCCACGTAGAACGACGACCCCAGGTTCGATGATGTCGAACTCGACCTCATCGCCGGTGTCGATGTTCAGTGCCTGACGGACCTCAGGCGGCAGCGTGAGCTGCCCTTTCCTCCGTAGCGTTGTGCGACTCACGGGCTGATCCCTCCGGTAGCAGGGGCTGTCGAGGAACTGCTACCTATCTGACTGTCGCACTTTCCAACGTTCCCGTCCATGGTTTGTGTTCCAAGTAACCGCCACGAAACGGGCAGTGTTGCCTTACTTGGCAGTCATCGGCCACAAGCACGCTCACACCGTCGTGCCGCGAGAGGGCCGGCCGCCGGGTCGTCGCACCGCGCTGGACGCGGACGACCCGGCGGCCGGCTGATTCCCGGCGTGATACTTCGAGTGATACCGCCGCGCGTGTATCCGTGTGTATCGGGATGGATCCGCCACTGATCCAACTCCCCGGAACGGCAGTTCCTGGCGGATGCCGATGTCTCCCGATGCGCCCCTATGAGACCGCGTTCCTACGACGTACAGTCA
>NZ_JBFBIK010000199.1:0-7750 GCF_040685555.1 Sphaerisporangium sp. NPDC088356 | reverse complement strand
GCCCGCCCCGACGGCCCCCGCCCGGCCGGCTAACACCGCCTCGCCCCCCGGCGCCCCCGCGGGCCCTCTACTCGTGAACAGGCCTGACCGCTAGCGGGAGATCTTCACGTCCTTGATGATCACCGGCAGCTTGGGGGCGTTGGAGCCCTCGCCCCTCACATCGGCCATGGGGTCGCCGTTGAAGGGGATGATGCCGCCCTTGGCGATCTTGTCGATGACGTCCATGCCCTTGACCACGACGCCGAACGGGGTGAAGGCGGCGCCCTGGGCGGCCAGCTGGGTGTTCTCGTCGGAGAAGGAGATCCAGAACTGGCTGCCGTTGGAGTTGGCGTCCTCGGAGGCCTGCGACATGGCGACCGTGCCCCTTCCGAGGCCGATGCCGCCGAGGTTCTCGTCGTCGAACATGTATCCCGGGCCGCCCGTGCCGTCCTCCTTGCTTTTGCCGTCGCCCTTGGCCAGCGGGTCGCCGCACTGCAGCATCCCGAGGCCGGTGGTCTCCGGCGTCGCCAGGCGGTGGCAGCGCGTGTTGTCGAAGAAGTTCTTCTTGGCGAGGAACTCGAAGGAGTTCACCGTGCACGGTGCCTGGGCGGTGGCGAGCTGGATGACGATCGTGCCCTGGTTGGTGGCGATCGTCATGGTCTTGGCCTTCAGGTCCGGCTTCGACGGCGGCATGCCCACCTTCTTGGCGGGAGACCCGCTCGTGTCCTTGCGGTAGGTGCAGCTCCCCGCGGCCGGCTCGGCCGTCGAGCTGGGCAGCGCCGCCGGTGCGGAGGCTGCGGCCGAGACGGAGGCCGAGGGGGTCGAGGCGGCTGCCGCGCCGGGCTTGGCGTCGTCCTTGCCGCCCATGAGCGTGGTCGCGGCGACGATGCCGCCCACCACGACCACGACCCCCACTCCGGCGCCGATGATCGTGTTCCGCTTGGACGTGCCCCCGCCGCCGGTGTTCTTGCCCCGCTGTTCCTGTCGCTCGCGGTGCTCCCGTGCCAGCTGGGTCTGGCGATCCACGTCGGTCACGGTATGCCTTCCATTTGCCGATAGATGACTTTATGTGCTCGGGAATCGTACCGGCCTTTACGTTGAGCCCGTATAAAACGCCCAGTTCGCACGGTGATGAAGATCGTACTTTACCTGCTTGTGGGCATGCTTGCGGCGAGGAATGTTGTCTTGGGGAATTTCTTACGGTGGCTTGACGCGGCCACGGACATCATCGAGTCACGCGGGCGAAGGGGGTCGCCCGCGTGATCCGGGGCGGCCCGGAGAACGAGAACCAGCGGGCCGCCGGATCCGTATAGGGGACGACGAGCCACTTCACAGGAGCCAAGACATGTTCGATGAGATCCTCGGCCTGCCCGCCCATCCCCTGATCATCCACACCGCGGTCATCTTCATTCCGCTGCTGGCCCTCGGCTCCGTGGTGTACGGGCTGGTCCCGCGCGTGCGCCCGTCCCTCTCGTGGGCCGTGGTCCTGCTGGCCATCGCAGCCCCGGCGACCGCGTTCGCCGCCAAGGAGAGCGGCGAGGCGTTCAAGGAGGGGAGGTTCGGGGGCGGCCTCGAGGGGACGCTCGGGCAGCGGATCAACGACCACGAGAGCTACGCCAACCCCCTGCTTCTGAGCGTCATCGGCCTCGGCGTCGCCTCGCTCCTGCTGGTCTACTCGTCCCTCAAGCTCGGCAAGGTGACGACCGGCGTCCTGTCGGCGGTCACCGTGGCACTCGCCCTGGTCGCGGGCTACTACGTCCTCATGGCCGGTCACACGGGCGCGACCGCGGTGTGGGCCGGCTAGCCGGCGCCCGACGCCGTGGAACCTGGACGGCCCGGGCGCGGTATTACCGGCATGAAACGCGCAACGATCGTGATGGCGTGCCTGGCGGCGGCGGCGTGCGCCTCCCCGACGGCCTCCGGCGAACCACCGGCCTCCTCGGCGCCGGCCCTGCCCGCAGAGACGCCGGCATCGCCCACGGCGCCGGCATCGCCCACGGCGCCGGCGAGTGCGGGGCCGAGTGGCATCCAGGAGGCCGTGGGCGGATGCGGGGACACCCCGGTCCAGTCAGGCGGCCCGCCCGCCTGGGCCACCGAGAACGCCCCCGGCACCCGGTTCGTCCTCGGCCGCGAGGGCAACGCGCTCGGCTACCTGTTCGCCGACCCGCTCCGCGCGGGCACGCCCACGAACCCCTCCAACAAGATCCTCTGGTACGTACGGCTCCCGCGCGACTCCGCCGAACTGCGCGTCGTCGCCCACCCTCGCGGCGCCGGGCGGCCCGTCGTGCGCGCCACCTTCCCCGACGGCTCGGGCCCCGGCGAGATCTATCCCAGCGCGACCGACGTGCCCGAGCCCGGTTGCTGGACCTTCGAACTCACCTGGGGCGCCCACCACGACACCGTCGACCTGCTCTATCGGCGGTAGTGTCGACGTGTGGAGAGTTTGTTCGATTCGGCGGCGGAGGAAGCCCACAGGAGCCAGGAGCCGCTCGCCGTGCGCATGCGGCCCCGCACCCTCGACGAGGTCGTCGGCCAGCGCCACCTGCTCGGCCAGGGCACGCCCCTGCGCCGCCTGGTGGAGAGCGAGGCCCCCATGTCGCTGTTCCTGTGGGGCCCTCCGGGCACCGGCAAGACCACGCTCGCCTACGTCGTGGCGGGGGTGACCAAGCGGCGGTTCGTCGAGGTGTCGGCCGTCTCCGCCGGGGTCAAGGACGTGCGCGCCGCCATCGACCAGGCCAAGCGCGAGCTCGGCATGACCGGGCGCCAGACCGTCCTGTTCGTCGACGAGGTCCACCGCTTCAACAAGGCCCAGCAGGACGCCCTGCTGCCCGCCGTGGAGAACCGCTGGGTGACCTTCATCGGGGCCACCACCGAGAACCCCTACTTCTCGGTGATCTCACCGCTGCTGTCGCGGTCGCTGCTGCTGACGTTGGAGTCCCTCTCGGAGGGCGACGTGCGCGCCGTCGTCGACCGCGCCGTCGGCGACCCGCGCGGTCTGGACGGCCGGGTGCGGCTCGCGCCCGAGGCGATGGACCACCTGGTCCGCCTGGCCGGGGGAGACGCCCGCCGCTCGCTGACCTACCTGGAGGCGGCGGCGCTGCTGGTCCCCGACGGCGAGGTCACCGTCGAGACCGTCGAGAAGGCCGTCGACAAGGCCGCGGTGCGCTACGACAGGCAGGGCGACCAGCACTACGACGTCATCAGCGCGTTCATCAAGAGCATGCGCGGCTCCGACGTGGACGCCGCGCTGCACTATCTAGCCCGCATGATCGAGGCGGGGGAGGACCCCCGGTTCCTCGCCCGCCGCATCATGATCTTCGCCTCCGAGGACGTCGGCATGGCCGACCCGACCTGCCTGCAGGTCGCGGTGGCCGCCGCCCAGGCCGTGCAGATGATCGGCCTGCCCGAGGGCCGCCTCAACCTCGCCCAGGCGGTCATCCACTGCGCGCTGGCCCCGAAGTCCAATGCCGTCATCAAGGCGATCGGCGCCGCGTCCGACGACGTGCGGCGAGGCCTGATCGGGCAGGTGCCCGGCCACCTGCGCGACGCCCACTACCCGGGCGCGGCCAAGCTGGGCCACGGCAAGGGCTACCAGTACCCCCACGACTTCGAGCACGGCCTGGTCAAGCAGGACTACGCGCCCGAGGAGGTCCGCGGGCGGCGCTACTACGAGCCGACCCGTCACGGCGGCGAGGCGCATTTCGCCGACCGGTGGGCCAAGATCCGTGAGTTCCTGCGCGGCCGCCCGTGACCGCCGCCCGTCCCCGGGTGTGCTCGTGACCGCCCCGGGTGTGCTCGTGACCGCCGCTTGTCCACAGATCCGCCCGTGACCGCCGCCCGTCCACAGGTGTGGCGTGCTGAGCGACGGCACCGAGCCCGGGCGCGATAGGGTCTCTGCATTCCACCGCCCCAGCCGGGCCACACATCCGTAGGTCACCTACGAGGGGACGCATCGACATGCTTACCGCCGGAGAGGTCGCCGGCCTCGTCGTCGCATTGTTCTGGGCGATATTGGTCTGCTTTCTTGCAGTGGTGCTGGTGAGGCTGGCCCGGTTGCTCACCGAGACCACCAAGATGGTCGCCGACCTGAGCGAGCGGGTCGTCCCGCTGCTCGACGAGGTCAGCGTCACCGTCGCCGAGACCAACCGCCAGCTGGTCACCGTCGAGGCCATCGCGGGCAACATGAAGGAGGTCAGCGGCCACATGATGAAGGTCACCGGCGTTGCCTCGGCGCTGTTCGCCAAGCCGCTGATCAAGGCCTCCTCGCTGCTCCACGGCCTGCGCGGCGCCGCCGCCAGGCGTCGTGGGCTCCCCCCGGGCGACAGGCGGCGGCAGCCGTGATCCGGCGGCTCTTCTACATGGCCCTGGGCGCGTACATCGCGGTCTGGGTGATGCGTAAGCTGCAAGCGTTGAAGCCCGACCACGTCGCGCGCCGAGCGGCCGACCGCGCCACGAGTCTGGCGGCCGAGGCGCGCCTGTTCGCCGACGAGGTCAGGCGCCTGTCCGCAGGCAGGGAAATCGAGTTGCGAGAGCGGTTCGGGCTCGACAGTGTCAGAGAAACACATCACAACGACGTAAAGGACGGCCGCTGAGATGGAGTCGGCAGAGATCGCCCGCCGCTTCCTGCGCTTCTTCGAGGAGCGCGGACACACTGTCGTCCCCTCGGCCAGCCTTGTCGCCGAGGACCCGACGCTGCTGCTGGTCAACGCGGGCATGGTGCCCTTCAAGCCCTATTTCCTCGGCCAGAAGAAGCCGCCGTTCCCCCGGGCGGCCAGTGCCCAGAAGGTCATCCGCACCCTCGACATCGACGAGGTCGGCAAGACCACGCGGCACGCCAGCTTCTTCCAGATGCTCGGCAACTTCTCCTTCGGCGACTACTTCAAGGAGCAGGCCCTTCCTTACGCGTGGGAGCTGCTGACCAAGCCCGAGTCCGAGGGCGGCTTCGGCTTCCCCGAGGAGCGCCTCTGGGTCACCGTCTACCACGACGACGACGAGGCCCGCGACATCTGGCACAACAAGGTGGGCATCCCGGTCGAGCGCATCCAGCGCCGGGGGCTCGCCGACAACTACTGGCACATGGGCGTGCCGGGCCCAGGCGGCCCCTGCTCCGAGATCTACTACGACCGCGGCCCCGAGTACGGCAAGGAAGGCGGCCCGGTCGCCGACGAGAACCGCTACCTGGAGGTCTGGAACAACGTCTTCATGCAGTTCCAGCTCAGCGCGGTGCGCAGCAAGGTCGACTTCGACATCTCGGGCGAGCTGCCCGCCAAGAGCGTCGACACCGGCATGGGCCTGGAGCGCATGGCGGCGATCCTGCAGGGCGTCGACAACATCTACGAGATCGACACCACCTACAAGATCCTCGACAGGGCGGCCGAGCTCACCAAGTCCCGCTACGGCAGGAACAACCGCGCCGACGTCTCGCTGCGGGTCGTCGCCGACCACCTGCGTGCCGGCGTCATGCTGGTGGGCGACGGCGTGCTGCCCTCCAACGAGGGCCGGGGCTACGTGCTGCGCCGCATGCTGCGCCGCGCGATCCGCAACCTTCGCCTCCTCGGCGCGGGCGAGGAGCGCTACATGCACGAGCTGGCCGCGACGACCATCGAAGCGATGGGCGACCAGTATCCCGACCTCAGGGCCGACGCCGCCCACATCCACACGGTGATCGACGCCGAGGAGGTCTCCTTCCTCGGCACCCTGCGCACCGGCACCGCGATCTTCGACGCGGCCGTGGAGGAGACCAAGCGCAAGGGCGTCCCGACCCTCGCGGGCAACCAGGCCTTCCAGCTCCACGACACCTACGGCTTCCCGATCGACCTGACGCTGGAGATGGCGGCCGAGCAGGGCCTCCAGGTCGACGAAGAGGGCTTCCGCCGCCTGATGAACGAGCAGCGCGACCGCGCGAAGGCCGACTCGGCGGCGAAGAAGACCGGCAACGCCGACATCTCGGTCCTCGGTGAGATGCTCGACAGGGCGGGCAAGGTCGACTTCCTCGGCTACGACAACACCACCGCCGAGGCGAACGTCATCGGCGTGCTCGTCGACGGGGCCTCGGTCCAGGCGGCGGGCGCGGGCACCACCGTCGAGGTCGTCCTCGACCGCACCCCGTTCTACGCCGAGGGCGGCGGCCAGCTCTCCGACCAGGGCGTCATCCGCACGGGCGGCGCGCAGGTCGACATCGTGGACGTCCAGTCCCCGTTCGCGGGCCTGGTGGTGCACCGAGGCAAGGTCCGCGACGGCGAGCTGCGCGTGGGCGAGCAGGCGCTGGCCGAGATCGACATCGAGCGCCGCCGCGCGATCTCGCGCAGCCACACCGCGACCCACCTGGTCCACCGGGGCTTCCGCAACGCGCTCGGCGAGAGCGCGGCCCAGGCCGGCTCCGAGAACTCCCCGGGCCGCTTCCGCTTCGACTTCACCGCGGCCGGGGCCGTCCCGCCGACCGTCCTGCGTGACGTCGAGGACGAGGTCAACGCCATCCTGATCAACGACCTCAAGGTCAACGCCTACCACACCTCCCTCAGCGAGGCCCGTTCGATGGGCGCCCTGGCGCTCTTCGGCGAGAAGTACGGCGACGAGGTCCGCATCGTCGAGGTCGGCGACTACTCCCGCGAGCTGTGCGGCGGCACCCACGTCGCCAGCTCCGGCCAGCTCGGCCTGGTCAAGGTGCTCGGCGAGGCGTCGATCGGCGCGGGAGTGCGCCGCGTCGAGGCGCTGGTCGGCATCGACGCCTTCCGCTTCCTCGCCCGCGAGAGCGTGCTGGTCGCCCAGCTGAGCGAGCAGCTCAAGGCGCGCCGCGAGGAGCTGCCCGAGCGCGTCGAGGGCATCGTCACCCGCCTTCGCACGGCCGAGCGCGAGCTTGAGAAGCTCCGCTCGTCCCAGGTGCTCGCGGTGGCCGGCGAGCTCGCCGCCTCCGCCCGTGACATCAGCGGCGTGTCGGTCGTCACGCACCGCGCGCCTGACGGCACTTCCCCCGATGACCTGCGTAAACTCGCTCTTGACGTGCGCGGCCGGTTCCCCGGTGACCGCGCTGCGATGATCGTGATCGCCGGTGTGCCCGCAGACCGTCCGGTCGTGGTCGCCGCTGTGAACGATGCGGGGCGCACCCGGGGTCTCAAGGCCGGGCGACTGGTCGGCGTCGCCGCCAAGGCACTTGGGGGTGGCGGTGGCGGTAAGGATGATGTCGCGCAGGGTGGTGGAGCCCGTCCCGAGGCGATCGGCGACGCGCTCGGCGCCGTCGAGCACGCGATCCGGGAGACGCTGTCCTGATCAGGTACATCTGGCGCGCGCGGTTCCGGGCCCGGAGCCCGTGGTGAGACGCGGGGTCCGGCTCGGGGTCGACGTCGGGTCGGTTCGCGTCGGCGTGGCCCGCAGCGACCCGTCGGGGCTGCTGGCCACGCCGGTCGAGACCGTGCGGCGCGGCCGGGGCGACCTCGACCGCATCGCCGAGATCGCCGGCGAGTGCGAGGCGATGGAGATCGTGGTGGGCCTCCCAACCTCGCTTTCGGGCCGCGAGAGCCACGCGGCGCTCGCCGCGCGTCAGTTCGCCGTCAGGCTGGCCGGGCGGCTCGCGCCGACGCCCGTCCGCCTGTACGACGAGCGGCTGACCACCGTGACCGCCCAGCAGGGCCTTCGGGCCAGCGGCGTGAAGGCCAAGAACCAGCGGGCGGTGGTCGACCAGGCGGCGGCCGTGGTGCTGCTGCAGGCCGCCCTGGACGCCGAGCGTGCCGGCGGCGCTCCGCCGGGCAGACCCGTCGAGCCACCGGGGCAGCGC
>NZ_JBFBIK010000198.1:0-7760 GCF_040685555.1 Sphaerisporangium sp. NPDC088356 | reverse complement strand
GCCCCTGGAAGGCGTAGGGGGAGGTGCGCGGCTTGTAGGCGCCGCCGCGCAGCAGCGTGGCGCCGGCCGCCCGCGCCATGCGGGCGGAGGCGAGCGTCTGGTCCGGCGTCTCGACGGCGCACGGCCCCGCGATCAACGTGACGGTACGGGGGCCGATCGACACTCCCCCGACCTGCACGACCGAGCGGTCCGGATGGTGCTCGCGGCTGACCAGCTTGTACTTCGCCGAGATCCGCGTGACCTGGCCGACGCCCCGCATCCCCCGCAGGTTCAGCGTGGCGAACTGGTCGATGTCACCGACCAGGCCGACGATTATCCGGCTGACCCCACGGCTGACGAACGCCTCGCCGCCCGCCGACTGCACCAGCGAGACGACCGCCTGAATGTCCGTCTGGGTGGCGTCCGCGGTCATCACGATTACCATATATGCGGCCTTTCTTCGTTTTTACTCCGATACCAGGCCGTCTTCGTGACGCCGATCTCGGTGGCGCACAGCAGGGAAAGCGATTACGGAAGGCGCGTCGTCACACCCCGGCGGTCGCGAACTGGCCGGGCGTACGGCCCGCCCCGGCGGGTCCCCGATAGCACTGGGCGATGTCCAGCCAGTGGTCGGCCTCGCTGCCGGTGGCGACGACCTGAAGGTCGTCGCGGTGGCGCCGCCTGGTCACCAGGAGGCAGAAGTCGGCGGCGGGCCCGGTCACCTTCTGCGGCGAGTCCTCGGGGCCGAACGCCCACAGCTTGCCCGAGGGGGCGGTGAGCTCGAAGCGGAACTCGGTCGCCGGCGGGGTCAGGCCGCGCGCCAGGTAACCGAAGTCCCTGGTCAGCACCGCGAACACGACCAGGTGCTCGATGCGGTCGGTCAGCTCGCGCCGCACCCCGAGCGCGTCGGCGATGTCCTGGCCGTGCGCGAACTGCTCCATGATCCCGGCGCAGGCGAGGATGATGGGCGGCAGCGGGTTGACCAGCCACGGCACCACCTGCCCGGCCGGCACTGCGGCGAGCGCCCTGACGACGGTCTCGCGCTCGGCACGCCAGCGGCCGAGCAGCACCTCGGGGGTGTCGCCCGCGTACAGGGCGAGGGCGGCGTTGACCGCGCCGTTGAAGTCGTTCTCGGCTCCCGCGACCATGGCCTTGAACCCCTCGGCGTCGGACGCCGCGGTCCCGGCGAGCCGGAAGATGAAGGCCAGGTGGGCGATCTGGTTCGCGATCGTCCATCCGGGTGCGGGGGTGGGCAGTTCCCACTGCGACGCATCGAGACCGGCCACCAGGCGGTCGAGCTCTTCGCCCTCCGCGGTCAGGGCCTCAAGCACGTTGTCCAGGTCGGTCACGCGTCTCTCCTCTCACTGGAATGGATGCCTGATCGACTCGCGCGGTATACCGGCCGAAAGGCGGAACACGCATATTCATCAAGTTATCCAGGTAATTCAATTCACGTTCCTGAAACAATCATGCATCAATCGAATTACCGGTGTCTTCTCCGTGTGTGCTTTTCGCGAATGCGCGGCCGGATTTCCCCGGCGGCGCGCGTTCGACGGGCCGCCGGGGTGGCGCTCAGGTGAGCGGCGGGCCGCCGTCGCGGTGCTCCGCCGTACGGGCGAGCGGAGCCGTGCTCATCCAGGTCCCGGCATGTCGAGCCGCGGCCATGCTCGCCCACGAGGTGAGCTCGACGAGCGCCCGGTCGCCAGGCGTCCCTGAGCGGAACTCCTCGATGACCGTCTGGTCCACCTGGTAGGAGGCCATGGCCGTGAGCAGCGCCAGCCGGCCCGCCGGGCGATGGGCGGGCGCCAGGCCCGACACCGCGCCGGTCACCCAGGCTCGGCCGAGACCGGGCGGCTCGCCGTTCCACGCGGCCAGCTCGGCGGCGACCATCTGGCGCACCGGGGCCGGGACCGAGCGGCGGCCCACGCCGTCGACGGCGGCGGCGGCCCGGGCGAAGGCCCCGGCGAGGGACGGCGCGCCGTCCGCCCAGGACAGGTCCCCGGGCAGCGGGGCGGCAGGCAGCAGGTCGAACGAGGCGCCGGGCACCCCGTTCCTGCGTGCCGCCGGGCGCATGATCAGGCCGAACAGCCGCATGAGGCCGCCGCGCGCCCTGTCCGGCACCTCAGGCGGAAGCGGGGAGTCGCCGAGGAAGACGTTGACCATGCGGTTCAGGTACTGGAAGGTGACCGCCACCGCGGCCAGCTCCCTGGTCTGCTCCGCGGGTAGCGGGGCCTCGTGGCGGGCGGCGGTCTCCCGCGTGCCGCTCGCCCGCGCCCAGGCGGCGACCCGGCGTACGACCGGGTCGGTGACCGCCTCGGCGCGGCCGTTGACGATCTCGGCGGCGTGGTGTCCGGGCACCAGGCCGTCCATCGTGGCGCTGTGCACGTCGACGCAGTACGGGCAGGCGTTGCCGAGCGACACCGCGGTGGCGACCGCCTCCTTGACCGGCCTGCTGACGAGCCCTCCGGCGAGGAGCGACTCCCGCAGGATCGACCACGAGGCCGCGAGGGCCTCGGGGGCCGGCGAGTGCAGGAGCATGGGCGGCGCCAGCATCCCGAAGTCCCGCTCGACCTGTGCGTATACCCGGGTCACCAGGCCGGTCGCCTGGCGTGGACGCACCGGTGTGACGTGACGCACCTGAGACAGCGTTCCCGGCAGTGTCACCCGGCTGAGCACCTTGCCCATGGCCTGCTCCTCTCTTACCGGCGCAGCAGGCTGGGCACCAGGGGCAGGGCTCCGCGCCGGCCGGCGGTGGAGCCGTCGGGGGCCGGTGCCCCGTAGGTGACGTTGACGCCCCGGCTCTGGGCGGCCTGGACGATACCGGGGATCGCGCGCTCGGCGAGCGCGGCGATGGTCATCGCGGGGTTGACGTTCAGCGCGCCGGGGACGGCCGAGCCGTCGGTGACGAAGATGCCCGGGTGGCCGCGCAGCTCGTTGCGGTCGTCGAGCGCCGACGTGGCCGGGTCGTCGCCGATGCGGCAGGACGCCAGGGGGTGCACCGTGTAGGCGCCCACCACGTCGTTGGTCCACGCCGCCACCTCGGCCAGCCCGTCACGCTCCAGGATGTCCTTGACCTCGGCGTCCGCCTCGGCCCAGCCGCGCAGCGTGTTGGGGGTCGGGTCGTACTTGAGGCGGCCGACGCCGAGCATCTGCTGCGACAGCCGGTCGGCGTTGCCGTGGGCGGGAGGCGGGCCGAAGACCCCCTCGTTGTCGTCCTCGGTCATCTGGAAGATGATCAGCCAGGAGCGCCAGCGTTTGAGGATCTCCTTCTTGTCCACGCCGAACCAGCTCGGCCCCGTGGCGCCGGGGACCTGGGCGAGGATGGTGCCGAGACCGGGCGGGAAGTAGAGCTGCTCCAGCGAGAACCGCGAGTACTCGGGCAGCGAGCCGTCCAGGCGGTCCCAGCTCGCCACGACCGGCCCCTTGCCGATCTGGTTGGCCTCGTACGCCAGGCCGTCGCCGCGCTCCAGGCCGAGCACCTCACGGACCTTGTCCTCGTTGAGGATGGCGGTGTTGAGCCGCTCGCCGTTGCCCGAGAAGTAGCGGCCGACGGCGGAGGGCATCGTGCCGAGCGTTTCCTCGCTGCGCTGGAGGATCACCGGCGTGGCGCCGGCGCCGGCGGCCAGCACGATGACCTTGGCGTCGATCGTGCCGCTCTCGCCGCGGATCCGGTAGTCCTCGTCGTCGATGTGGTCGTAGTGGACGCGGTAGCCGCCGTCGTCGGTCCGCGAGATCTTCTGCACCTCGTGCAGCGGCCGGATCTCCGCACCGTGCGCGATCGCCGCGGGCAGGTAGTTGAACAGCAGCGACTGCTTGGCGTCGAAGTGGCACCCGGCCATCATCCAGTTGCAGTTGGTGCACTTGGTGGTGTCGATGGCGACCGGCACCGGGTTGGCCGTGCGGCCCGCGTGGTTGCACGCCGCCGCCCACAGCCCTCCGGCGTAGGAGACGTCGTTCCAGTCCTGCTGGGTGATCTTGATCGACTCGGCCACCCGGTCGTACCAGGGGTCGAGGGTGTCACGGCTGACGGCCGCGGGCCACATCCGCCTGCCGATGCTGCCATGGCGCTCGAAGGTGTAGCGCGGCGCGCGCGGCATCGCGGCGAAGTAGACGACGCTGCCGCCGCCCACGCAGTTGCCGCCCAGGATGCTCATGCCGTCGCCGACCACGAAGTCGAAGGCCCGCGTGTACGACGATCCGAGCTTGAAGTCGTGGTCGAAGTCCTGGCCCGTCAGCCATGGGCCGCGTTCGAGCACCACGACCCGCGCGCCACCGGCCGCGAGGTGGTACGCCGCGATCGCGCCGCCGAAGCCACTTCCGATCACCAGGACGTCGGTGCTCTCGGTGCTCGTCATGCGGGGCTCCCTGAGGGGGTCGTGTCCGGGTGCAGTCGGGCCAGCGGCCGGCCGTAGGAGTACTGCGGGAACCGCCACCGGCCGTCGGGGTCGGGCTTCTCGATGCCCATCGCGATCAGCCCGGGGTGCCCCGCGGCGATGGCGTCGGCGGTGTGGAGGTGGGCCGCCGAGTCGAAGGCCATGTTGCAGAACAGCGCGAGGCTGACCCACAGCGGCTTCTCGGGGTGACCCGGCTTGGTGAGCCGGTTCACCACGGCGGTCCTGTGCTCGAACGACAGCGCCACGAACGGCGGCACCGACTCGTCGAGCACCAGCTCGAGCTCGGCGGCGTACGCCAGCGTGTGCTCGTTCAGCATCCCGGCGAGGTCGCCCAGCGCGCCGCTCAATCCCGTCGCGTCCCACTCCAGCAGCTCGATGGCGCCTGCCGCCACCGCCCCGCCGCCCGTGGTCGCTCCAGCGATGGCCCTGTCGTCGGACGACCGCTTCTCGCCAGGGACGATCGTGTCGGCGAACGCCTCGATCGTCATCGTCCTGGTCTGCTCTTCGTCTGAAGCTGGCGGCCGCATAGGCGTGTCCTCGTCCGTCTAGGTCGACTGCTGACCAGTTCATCGTTCGCCCAGGCCCGCCTTCGACGCATCTTCTGAGTTGCTTTCACATCCGTCAGCGGCGTCATTTCCCACCCCCGCCGGAACGGGATATCTGCAGGCTGGGGGCTGCTAGGGGTTGTCGCGGGAGGTGGGGCGGCCAATTCTGATGGTATGGCGAAGTGTCGTCCATGTGGCGTCGTCGAGCGCCGTTTTTTCCGGATTTCACACCGTATGTGGGTGGGGATAATTCGCTGCCATGGAGCGAGAGCAGATGACGGAGGCTCGCGATGACGAGTTCTCCCGTGTTAATCCGGGGTCAATTCTCATCACACCTCCAACGCACGGGGGGAGCTATGGAAAACGCAATCGAACAAGCCGTGATGCGAGTCGTCAAAAGTATGCACGAGAATCTCGGCGAGCAACTGACAATCAATGACATGGCTCGCACGGCGATGTTCAGCAAGTTTCACTTCTCCCGCGTCTTCCAGCGGGTGACCGGGCTTTCCCCCGGCCGTTTCCTGTCGGCGGTACGGCTCCAGGAGGCCAAGCGGCTTCTCTCGTCGACCTCGCTGACCGTCACCGACATCAGCCACAGGGTCGGGTACTCCAGCGTCGGAACCTTCAGTTCGAGGTTCACCAGCAGTGTGGGGCTCTCCCCCACCAAGTACCGCCAGCTCAAGAGCATCACCGCGGAGATGACCGCCGCCGGCTGCGAGGACACCACGGGGGACGCGCCGGTGACGACGGTCTGGGGCGACATCTCCTCCCCGCTGAAGGACCAGCCCATCTTCGCCGGGCTCTTCCCCGACAGGATCCTCGAAGGCCAGCCCGTCCGGTACGTCATCCTGCGCAAAGCCGGCCCGTACGTCCTGGAGGACGTACCCCAGGGCGAGTGGCACCTGATGGCGCAGTCCGTGGCCCCCGGCCGCGAGGACGCCGTCAACCACGCGCCCGGAGGCGACGAGGCGCTGTGCATCGGACGCCACGGGCCGATCACGGTGCGGCCGGGCACGCACACGAAGGTCGCCGACCTCCACCTGCGGCCCATGCGTCCCCTCGACCCTCCCGTACTGCTCGCCCTGCGTGACCTGCTGTCCGTGAACGTCCCCCAGCTCACCCACTGAGCCACCGCCGCCGGCGCCGAATCCCGCCCCACATGAGCGGCGGGCGGCCGCGGCCGGTGCGAGACCCGCCCCTCCGGCCCCCTTGCCGAGCCCTTGCCGAGCCCTTGCCGAGCCGGGCGCATCCCCCTCTTTCCCGATCCGGGGCCCCAGTCGAGCCCGTCCGGTCGTTCCGATCAGGGTTCGGGCCGGATCCGCTCACCTCGCCCGCCAACGGCGGCGACCACAGGCCCGAGAAGGGCGATGACCACAGATGGCGGGCAACCCGTAGAGCCGGGCGCCCGCCATGTTCGTCGTGTGCCCGCGCCGCCGCGAGCCGGTTCAGGCCCGCGGCACCGCGGGTGTCACGCGGAGTGCACGGTCATCGGCAGACCACCGCGTACCCGGAGGGACAGCATCGGCTCCGCGACCACGTCGTGGCCGGGAACCTTGGTGAGCCGCAGGTCCCGGGCCACCATGGCGATCACGAAGGTGGCCTCCATCATGCCGAGGTGGTTGCCGACGCAGAACCTCGGACCCGCTCCGAACGGGATGTAGGCGTACCTGGGCCGGTTCGTGGGGCGGTCCGGGTCGAACCGATCCGGGTCGAACCGGTCGGGCGCGTCCCAGAAGGCCGGGTGCCGGTGCAGCGTGTACGGGCTGATCAGCACGTCGGATCCGGCCGGCACGTGGTAGCCGCCGACCTCGTCGTCCCCCTGAGCCTCCCTCGGGAGCATCCAGACGGGCGGGTAGAGGCGCATGACCTCCTCCACGACCATCGCGGTGTAGCGCAGCCGGTGCAGGTCCTCGTAGACCGGCAGCCGGTCGCCGAGCACCTCGACCGCCTCGGCGCGCAGCCGCTCACGGACCTCCGGATGCCCGTCGATGAGGTGGAACGTCCACGACAGCGTGCTCGCCGTCGTCTCGTGCCCCGCGAGCAGCAAGGTGACCAGCTCGTCACGCATGCGCTGCCGGCCGACCCGGGGATCGGCCTCCTCCCGGGTGGAGCCGATCAGGCGGGACACCACGTCGTCGCCGCCCTCGCCGGTCCGCGCCAGGCGGTCGGCGACGAGGTGGTCGACGATCCGCTGGAGCTCCTTGCGGGCGCGGCGGAACCGGACCTGCTTGGGCAGCGGCACCCACATCGGCACCTTGCTCAGCGTCACCAGCTCGAACATCGCCTGGTCCTGCACGGCCTCGAAGGAGTGCCCGATCGAGCTGAAGGCGCCGAGGTCGGCGTCGAGCAGGGTGCGCCCGAGCACGCCGAGGCTCAGCGAGGTCATCTCCTGGACGACGTCGACCGGCTCCCCGCCCGCGTGGGACCGCAGCCGCTCGACCAGGTTGGCCGCCTCCTTGGCGATGATCCCGTCCTGCTGGGAGATCCGCTTGTTCTGGAACACGGGCTGGATCATCCTGCGCTGCTTGCGCCACAGAGCGCCCTCGCTGGTCAGCAGCCCGTCACCGATGGCCCGCCGTGCCTGCACGAGGCCGACGCCCTTGTGGTAGTTGCCGCTGTTGTCGGCCAGCACGTGCTTGGCGTGGTCGGGGTGGTTGAAGAAGTAGAGAGTCTTGGGGCCGATCGACAGCCGGGCCGCGTCGCCGTACGTCGCGGCGAGCGACATCAACGCGATCCGGTCCGTCGCCAGCTTCTTGAACAGGCTCGGCGCCGCCCAGGGCGGCGGCCCAGGGGGCACCCGGCGGCCGGCCGGGGATGCGGCCGGCCGCTCGGGTGCCTTCTG
>NZ_JBFBIK010000197.1:0-7924 GCF_040685555.1 Sphaerisporangium sp. NPDC088356 | reverse complement strand
CACCGCGAGCGCCTCCGCAGCCTCCCGCACACACCCCACCAACACCCACGACGCCCGACCATCGCTCTGCGACTGGGCGCCGGTATGCGCCCGGGCGGCACCCCGCCGATCCCGCTCGCCATCTCGCTCATCCCGGTCACCGGCATCCGCTCGGTCACTGGGATCCGCTGGGTCACCGGCATCCGCTCGGTGGGCGGTATCTCTCTGGTCACCGGTAGCGGTAGAGCGGCCCCGTACGCCGTCCCGCTCTCGATGACCCAGGGGCCGGTCATACGGCTGACGGTCGTTGTTGCAGGGGTCACGGTCTCGCAGACCGTCGTTGTGTGGCTCGCGGTCGCTTGGCTCCCCGTTACCTGGCTCCCCGTTACCCGGCTCCGCCTTACGTGGCTCCGCCTTACGTGGGTTCTCGTTATTTGGGTTGCGGTCATGCAGGGATGGAACTCGGGGGATCGGAGGACGTAGGGCCCAGTCAGGCCGGCCCTGGGCGTGCTGGTCCCGGTCGTGAGGGCTGAGATCGCGTGGGTCCGCCAGCGGAGGGAAGTCGTGTGCGGCGGAACCGTCGGTGGACCAGTCGGAGGAGCGCGCCGCCACCGCCGCCCACCACTCAGGGCCGAGCACACTCCCGTCCGCCGAACTCCGGCGCGGATGGGGCTGCGGTCGGTCGAGCCTGGAGACATCCGCCATCCGCAACCTCCCCAACGGTTAATTCGAAATCTTGTACGAATGTTTTCACATTCTCAAGGCCCTCGCAACCCAATTCCCGCCACTGATTGATGCGTGAAATGACGCATAAATCCCGATGCGAAATTCGATTAAGGGCTAATTAGTGGCATTTAGTGGGAACTGCGTCCAAGGACCAGGGGGGTCATGGTCAGGGGCGAAGAAGGTGCTGCCTGTGTGACGATCGCCAGTACTACCGGCTCCAACCTCACTCATGGCTTTCAGGTGTCACGCTACTTGGAGCCCATCTCGGCTGCGGGTGTGCCGGACTTATGCCCCATTCGTCATAGCTTCGCGGCTTCCGAGCGCGGACCCGGATACCGTTTGAGCGGACACGATGCCGTTTACGTGGAGTCCTGAGCAGGGGAAAGTCGCCCTGGAGTAAGTTGTGACCTTGCTCCGCGGCGGGCATGGCGCGATACATGCGGACTGGACGATCATCACCCGGGTGCATCGCCCGGATCATCCAGTACGTGCGTGAACCGCGGATCAGACAGGCCTTACCCAGACTGAGGGGCGCGACCCTAGAAGCATTGGAGACACGGCTGGGTTCGCCTGTATAAGGTAGCGGGCGAATTCCCTGAATTGTTGCGGTACGTGACTTCAGAACCTCACCGGCCGGTGCAGGTGTTCAGTCCGTACGAGTGCTGTGCAGACGGTGCCTCGAAGGGGGAGTTCCGCCTCGGATCCGGTGGATGGCTCTTACTGCTTCACCTCGGTTACGGGCTGACTTCAGCCAGGCCGGGAGGCGTGCCACCATGCTCATCGAGCCGGGTGGGAAGCCTCGCTCGCGGTGCCGCGCGATGACGTAGTCCTCCAGCAGATCCAGATGGCGCAGGCCGTACGCCCAGAGAAGGTGCCCGCCCGCGCAGCGGGTTTGGAGCCACAGGGGGAGGCCGAAGTACGGATCACGAGCGTCGGTGTGGCCGGTGATCCTGTTTCCCGACCAATCGCGGGTCAGCCCGCACGCTGGACAGACCAGGCGGTGAGGGGCCAAGGCGCGACGGTACGACGACGGCTCGGCGGCATGGGCGTCGTACCTGGGGTGGACGGCGACCACGGCACAACCCTGGCAGCCCGGGCACCGGACGAGGATCTCCTCATGCAGAAAACCGGTCCAGGTGCTACCCGGATCACGGAAGCGGTCGCCCGCTGACCCGGATCGCTCTTTCGCTGCGACAAATCGCTCGTCCACTGATCGGGATCGGAAGCGCGCTGATCCAGGTGGGGCGTTCACTGATCGGGGCCGCACGCCCGTTGATCCAGATGGCTTGCGCACCGATCCGGCTAGCTTGTCGGGTGATCCGGATGGCTCGCGCACCGATCTGGATCGCTCGTCCGCTGGTCCGGATGGCTTGTTCACTGATCCAGGTTATGGGTCGACTTCGGGAAAAGCTCGTGTATCGCATGCGCCGGACCGCTCAGGTGCCGGGCCAGGCGAAGCGGTGGGTGTGGATGCCGAAGTAGGTGAAGGACTCGGCGCGGGTGACGCCGGGGACGCGCTTGATGTGGTCGTTGAGGATGGCGAGGAGCTCGGCGGGCTCCTTGCACACGACCTCCACGAACATGTCGAACGAGCCCGACGTGAGCACGACGTAGATCACGCCGGTCAACTCGCTGATGCGGTCGGCGACGGTGTGCACGTCGCTGTCGACGCGCACACCGATCAGCGCCATGACGGGCAGGCCGAGCGCCATCGGGTCGGTGACCCCCACGATCTGGACGACGTTCTCGTCCCGCAGTCGCTGCACCCTCTGCCGTACGGCGGGGGCCGAGAGCCCGGTGACCTCGGCCAGCGCGGCGTAGGAGATCCGGCCGTCCCGCTGCAACTCGTGCAGCAGGACCCGGTCGATCTCGTCGAGGCTCACCGGCCCACCATCCGGTCGGTCCGGGCCGAGGTCAGGGACGCGCCGTGTGATCGATCTCGGATCATCCGATCAGCTCGGCGACGGCCGCCGCGAAGACCTCGTGGTGCCGGTCCACGTCGGCCTCGGTGGTGGCCGGGGACATCAGCGCCATGTTGTGGAACGGGGTGAGCAGCACGCCGCGGTTGGCCAGGTAGACGTGCAGGTAGTCGTCCAGATCGGGGTCGCCGGCCGCGTTGGACTCCCCGCCGTCGCGCGGAGCGGGGTCGCTGAAGCGGTACTCCGCCCTCGCCCCGAGCTGGGTGACCGACCAGGGCAGCGCGTGCTCGTCGATGACCGCCTGCACGCCCTTGGTGAAGCGGGTCGCCAGCTCGGTCATGCCGGTGAACGCGTCGTCGGTCAGCACGTGTTCGAGCGTGGCGCGCATGGCCGCGACCGACAGCGCGTTGCCGGCGAGCGTGCCGCCGACGCCTCCCATGTCGACAAGGTCGAGGCCGCTCATCGCTTCGAGGCGGGTGGCCACCTCGGCGGACAGCCCGTACCCGCCGCTGGGGATGCCGCCGCCGATGGCCTTGCCGATCGTCACGATGTCGGGGTCGAGCCCCCACGCCCGCGTGCAGCCACCCGGGCCGGCGGAGAACGTGTGCGTCTCGTCGTTGATGAGCAGCGTGCCGTACCGCCGGGTCAGTTCCCGGACCCCGTCGAGGTAGCCGGGTTCGGGGAGGACGATGCCGATGTTGGTGAGGGCCGGCTCCATCAGGACGGCGGCGACGTCGCCGTACGCCAGCTCGCGCTCCAGGGACGGCAGATCGTTGAACTCCACGACCCGGGAAGTGGTGGTCGGGTCGACGGGAGCGCCGACGTTGCCCTCGCGGGAGACCTGCTCGCCATCCGGGCCGACCACGAGGAGGACCTCGTCCACACTGCCGTGGTAGCAGTAGCTGTTGACCAGGATCTTGGGCCGCCCGGTCAGCGCCCGCGCCAGCCGGATGGCCCAGCGGTTGGCGTCGGTGGCGGTCAGCGAGAAGCTCCAGTACGGCACGCCGAAGCGCCTGGCCAGCTCGGCCCCGACCCAGGACGCGTCCTCGGTGGGCATCATCACGGTCGCGCCGCCCCGCACGGCGAAGCGCTCGGCGACCGCGTCCACGGTGGCCTGCGGCGAGTGCCCCGCCATGGCGCCGGTGTCGCCCAGGCAGAGATCGACGTACTCGTGGCCGTCCACGTCGGTGACCCGGGCGCCCCGGGCTTCCGCCAGGTAGAGCGGGAATCCGGCGGCGGTCTTGTTCATCCACGTCATCGGCACGCCGCCGAACAGGTGAGCTCGTGCCTGCTCGTACGCGGACGCCGAGCGGGGGTTGCGGTCACGGAACGCGCGGCGCTCGCGGTCGAGCAGGCCGGCCAGATGAGTACGGTCGATCATCGCCACTACCTCAGAAAGCGTTGCGTACTTCCGTCTTTGTGACGGAATCCAAAGTAAAAGTACACCAGAACCACGGATCCGTGGCAGAGCGGACATTGACGCGAGGTCGGTCGAGTTCCGGCGCGTCACCCGGGCAGGGTGCGCAGGGTGTGGCGTAGGCCCTCGATCATCGCCCGCAGGCCGACGTCGAAGGAAAGGTCGGCGGGAGGGCGCCCGCGTGCGGCGGCGGTGGTGTCGCGGGCCCGTACGGTCGCGGCGAAGGCGGGCACCTCCGCCGCGAGCGGGCCGGAGTCGAACATGTCGGGCGGGGCGACCACGTCCAGGGCGGACCCGAGGATGAACGACTCGACCGCGACCATGACCGGGATGACCATCTCGCGCGGCCAGCCGCCGCGCTCCAGCCCGGTGACGACCTGCTCGTACATGCGAAGCGTCCGCAGGGCGCCGAAGACCGGCAGCGTCGCCAGCAGCGAGATGGCGGGCGGGTGTGCGGCGAAGGCCGCACGATAGCCGTGGGCCCACCGCGCCATCGCCTCGTCCCACGGCAGTTCGGCGAACATCGAGGCGTCGATCGAGTCGGAGACCAGCTCGCGGACCGCCGCCAGGATGTCGTCCCTGCCGGTGACGTGGTTGTAGAGCGAGGAAGGCCGGACCCCGAGCCGCTGGGCCAGCGCGGCGAGGGAGAACCCCTCGGTCCCGGCGTCGTCGATGAGACCGAGGGCGGCGCGTGCGATGACCTCCCTGCTCAGCACCGGCGTGGCGGGCCGGCCCACGCGCCTTTTCACTTTGCTTCCCCACCTCTTCCGCTTTGCCCCCGGACAACCTATCCTTCCGCACAAAACGAACGACATTCTTTTTGGACGCTGATGACAAGCACGCTATTCCACAACGGCACCGTCTGGACCGGAACCGGCGCTACCGCCGATGCCCTGACCATGCGGGACGGCCTGATCGAGGCCCTCGGGGCGGAGGCTCTCGCGGGGCCCGCCGACCAGATCGTCGATCTGCGCGGTGGCCTCCTGCTGCCGGCCTTCGGCGACGGGCACTGCCATCCCGACCACGCCGGGTTCGAGGCGGCGGGCCCGAGCATCAGGCGCTGCGGCAGCGTGGAGGAGATCGTCGAGGAGGTCCGCCGGTACGCCGCCGAGCATCCCGAAGCCGATTGGATCATCGGTGCCAGCTACGACGCGACCCTGGCGCCCGATGGCATGTTCGACGCCCGCTGGCTGGACGCGGCCGTACCCGACCGGCCGGTTGTGCTGCGCGCCTGGGACTACCACACGGTGTGGTGCAACACCGAGGCCATGAGGCGCGCGGGCGTAAGCGCCGCCACCCCCGACCCGCCGCGCGGGACCTTCGCCCGCCGTTCCGACGGCGAGCCGCTCGGGATGATGTTCGAGTGGGACGCGGTGGACGCGGTGCTCGGCGCCGCCCCCGCACGCACCACCGAGGACCTGGTACGGGCGCTGCGCCTCGCCACCGAGGCCTACGCCGAGGCCGGGGTCACCTGGATCCAGGACGCCTGGGTGGAGCACCGTTCCATCGACGGGTACCTGGAGGCGGCCCGGCGCGGCGTGCTGGCGACCCGGGTCAACCTCGGCCTGCGCGCCGATCCGGCC
The DNA here is from genome assembly GCF_040685555.1 of Sphaerisporangium sp. NPDC088356. Classification (NCBI taxonomy): domain Bacteria; kingdom Bacillati; phylum Actinomycetota; class Actinomycetes; order Streptosporangiales; family Streptosporangiaceae; genus Sphaerisporangium; species Sphaerisporangium sp. NPDC088356. The sequence goes on along the minus strand of NZ_JBFBIK010000197.1, from coordinate 2,300 downwards.
CGCTGGCGCGACCAGCTCGCCGAGTTCGCCGCCGACAGGGACGCGGTACGCGCGCTGGGCGACGGCCGGCTGACGGCGAACACGGTGAAGTTCTTCGTGGACGGCATCCTGGAGAACCGCACGGCGTCGCTGCTCGCGCCTTACAGCGACGATCCGTGCACCCGGGGCATGCCGATCTGGCCGTACGAGGAGCTGCTGGAGGCCTTCGCCGCCGTCGACGCGATGGGCATGCAGGGGCATCTGCACGCGATCGGCGACGCCGGGGTGCGTACCGCGCTGGACGCGATCGAGCACGTCACCAGGGTCAACGGCCCCCGCGACCGTCGGCCGGTCATCGCCCACGTCCAGGTGCTCCAGGAGTCGGACCTGCCGCGTTTCGCCGAGCTGGGCGTGGTCGCGAACCTCCAGCCGCTGTGGGCGCGCACCGACGCGGCGATGACCGAGCTGACCATTCCCCGGATCGGGGACGAGCGCGCCGGGCGGCAGTACCTCATCGGCTCGCTGCTCGGGGCCGGGGCCCACGTGGCCTTCGGAAGCGACTGGCCGGTGACCGACCACCGCCCCCTGTCCGGGCTGCCGGTCGCGGTGACGCGAGAGAACGCCGAGCGCGAACCGGCCGGCGGCTGGCTGCCTGAGGAGCGCATCACCCTGGACGCCGCCCTGTCCGCGTACACGGCGGGGGTGGCCTACCAGGCCTTCGCCGAGGACGAGCGCGGCGTCCTTGCCCCCGGGAAGGTCGCCGACCTGGTCTGGCTGGACGGCGACGTCCTCCACATGGACCCCCACGACATCGCACGCCGCTCGGCCGTCCTCGGGACGTGGATGGCCGGAACGAGAACCTTCCCCTCTCCCGACAGGAGTCATGACATATGAGCGAGTCCGCCCCCGGCCCTGGACTGAAGCGGGTCCTCGGAGTCCCGGGACTGACGTTGTTCGGGCTGACCTACCTCGCCCCTGTGGCCGTCTTCACCACCTACGGCGCCGTCGCGCAGGTCACCGGGGGGCACCTGCCGGCGGCCTACGTGGTGGCCCTGGTGGTCATGCTGTTCACGGCGTTCAGTTACGGACGGATGGCCAAGGCGTTCCCCACCGCCGGATCGGCCTACACCTACACCCAGCAGACCTTCGGGCGACATGTCGGATTCATGACCGGCTGGACGCTGATGCTGGACTACCTGTTCCTGCCGATGATCAACTTTCTGCTCATCGGGATCTACCTGAACAGCCAGTTCCCCGCCGTGCCTCAGTGGATCTTCACCCTCGGCGCGCTGCTGCTGGTGTTCGCGCTGAACATTCTCGGCATCACCGTGATGAGCCGGGTGAACGCCCTGGTCGTCGGGGTCTCCGTGGTGCTGATCGTGGTCTTCGTCGCGCTGGCGCTGAAGCATCTGGCGGGCCACCCCTCCCCGTCGCCGTTCGCCTCGTTCGCCCCCGGTACGGGCGTGTTCTCCGGCGCGGCGATCCTGGCGCTGAGCTTCCTCGGGTTCGACGCGGTCTCCACCCTGTCGGAGGAGGCGAGGGACCCGCGCCGGAGCATCCCGCGTGCGATCGTCCTCACCACGCTCATCGGCGGTCTGCTGTTCATCGTGGTCGCCTGGATGGGCGGCCTCGTGCACCCTGGCTACGACGACTTCGCCAACCCCGACACGGCGGGCGTGGACATCATGGCCGCGCTGGGCGGCGCCGCCTTCCAGACGATCTTCGTGGGCATCTACGTCATCGGCGCCTTCGGGTCGGCGATGACCACCCAGGCCAGCGTCTCCCGCATCCTGTACTCGATGGGCCGGGACGGCGTGCTGCCGAGGCGCGTGTTCGGCGCGCTGAGCGCCCGGTTCAAGACGCCCGTCTTCGCGGTCGCCGTCGTGTCCGCGGTCTCGCTCGTCGCGCTGTTCATCAGCCTCGGCAACGCGGTGGTGATGATCAACTTCGGTGCCTTGATCGCCTTCTCGATGGTCAACCTGACCGTGGTCAAGCACTACCTGATCGACGGGCGCAGGCGGTCGGCGGGCGACCTGCTCCTGTACGGGGCGCTGCCGCTGGTGGGCTTCGGCCTGACGGTCTGGCTGTGGACCAGCCTGTCGGGCGTGACGTTCACCGTGGGACTCATCTGGATGGCCGTCGGATTCGTCTACCTCCTCGGCCTGACCCGGCTGTTCACGCGCACGCCCCCGGCGATGACCTTCTCCGAGGCCGAGCCCACCGCCGCCTGGCCCCGCCGGGGCAGGCGGGGGGGTGGGGGGCCAGGAGGTGATAGATAGGAAGAGCGGCGTGGAGGGGAAGGGGGTAAGGAGCGAAGGGTT
>NZ_JBFBIK010000196.1:0-7953 GCF_040685555.1 Sphaerisporangium sp. NPDC088356 | reverse complement strand
CGGAGACGCTGTGGGCGATGACCATGTGGCTGCCCGGGGCGACGGCGTCGCGCAGACCGTTCGGGTGGCCGCGGCTCTGTAGGTCGGTCATGTTCGTTCCTCCCGTGGCGGCCGGCGGCGTCGACGTCACCGCCCGACCGTTCATGGTCAGCTCGGCTACTCCAGCGTGCGTGTACGGCGATATGGGTGTCATCTCCGGGTGTGCTCTTTGTACGGGGGGCGGGATGTCGCCCCGCTGTTCCCGCACCTGGCGGCGGCGAAGCGGGAAAACAAAGCAACCGCAAAGATGCGGCGTCCTTCGCCGGTGACCAGCATTGGGCTCAGAAATCCAGGCAGTTTCGCGTCCGGCGAGCCTGGCCCCGCAAAGGCGGCCAGGCCGATCGTGCTGCGCGGGCCCGGCCTTCCTGCCTCTGATGAAAGGACGCGCACGTGGATGAGGCGAACCGCTCCGGCAAAATCGTCATCGACGCCTTGTTCTCCGAATACACGTTTCCCAACTTCCTCGACCCCATCAAGAAACGGGCGAGGGAATTCGAGGAGCTGTATCCCAGGTACCGCATCGAGATCGGCAGCTTCTACTTCCAGAACCTCGGCGAGGAGGTCTCCAAGGCCGCCCTGGCGGGCCGCCCGCCCACGATCGCGTCGTACTACAGCGGCGCGAGCGAGCTGGCACGCGACACGCTGACCCAGGACGGCAGGCCGCTGTTCACCTCGGTGGAGAGGGCCATCGGCGGGCGCGAGGAGATCCTCGGCCAGAAGGTCGTGCTCGGCGACATGGTCGCTGCCGGCCGCGACTTCTACACGATCGACGGCACGTTCTGCGCCATGCCGCTGACCCTGTCGACCATGCACCTCTACACCAACACGACGCTGTTGCGCGCGGCCGGCGTGCATGAGGTGCCGCGTACGTGGCAGGGCATCGAGGCCGCGTGCGAGGCGGTCGCCAAGCTCGAAGGCGGCCCCTCCCACCGCATCAGCTGGGCCAACGACGGCAAGTTCTTCCAGCAGGCGATGGCACAGCTCGGCGCCCCGCTCACCGACGGCGACAACGGCAGGACCGGCCGCGCGACGACAATCGACCTGGCCTCCCCCGAGATGCTGGCGTACGTCACCTGGTGGCACCGCCTGCACCGGGACGGCCACTACCTCTACACCGGCAAGACCGAGGACTGGGAGGGCTCGTTCAAGGCCTTCGCCGACCAGCAGGTGGTCTTCCGGTTCAGCTCCTCCTTCGACGCCCCGTACATGGTGAAGGCCGCCAAGGCGGGCGGGTTCGACATCGAGGTGAGCCCGACCCCCCACAACGGTGACATCCCGCTCGGGGGCAACTGGATCGGCGGCGACGCCATCTGGCTCGCCGACGGGCTGGACAAGGAGACCGAGGACGGCGCGCTGGCCTTCATGCAGTACCTGAACAGCCCGCGCAACGCCGCCGAGTGGCACAAGGTCTACGGCTCCTCCCCGGTGACGTACGGCGCGATCGACCTGCTGGAGCGGGATGGCTGGCTCGACGAGCACTCCTACCACCGGGTGACCATCGACCAGCTCGCCTCGACGAGCGGCTCACCCGGCGCCAGCGGGGCGATGGTCGGGCACTTCGCCCAGATCCAGCACGCCATGATGGACGCCATGGAGGACGTCATGGGCCGGGGCGCCGATCCGATCGAGCGGTTCACCGAGGCCGCCGGCCAGGCCTCCGGGCTGCTCGACGACTACGGCGCCAACTGCCGCGGTACGGGCCCCCGCGCCTCCCACTGCCTCCTCATCGACAGCTAGACCGGGTCCTCACACAGAGAACGGCCGGCGGGGAATCCCCGCCGGCCGTTCTTCTCGCAGGCGCCCTTCAGGAGGCGACCACCTTCTTGCGCGACGGGACGTCGAGCGGACGTCCGGCCGTGTGGTACAGCCACCACTGCACGAGCATGAGGTTGACGGTCCAGCCGATCCAGCGGGCCGCCTCGAGGTAGTAGGTGAAGCCGATGTCGAGGGCGAGCGTCATCCCGAGGTTGACGATCAGGACGCCCCAGATGTTGTTCATGACGAGCGCGAAGCTGTAGAGCATGAAACGGCGGTGCAGGTCGTAGCGCCTCTTGCGTGCCGTCACGTACCCGGCCACGGTCGTGCCGATCCACAGGATCGTCGCCATGGAGACACCGATCTGGCCGACGGGCGGCGCGAACCGCACGATGATCAGGCCGATCACGCCGCCGACCAGGGCCGAGACCACGTACACCCGGCCACTGACCCGGTGGAAACGCGGGTGGCGCTTGCGCAGCCACGGCCACACCTGGAAGACGGCGGTCAGGATCGCCAGCGTGCCGGTCACCATGTGGACGACCAGCAGGGGGTAGTACATCGGGAAGCCGTCGTGCGGCGGCGTCGGGGCGGTCCGCTCGGGCACGTACGGGCTGACCTGGTAGGCCAGGAACGCCACGACGACCACGAGCAGCGGGATGATCCAGGGGCGGCGCCACCACGTCGGCCGGGTGGGGGATGCGGCGGCCGGTGGGCGCGGGCGCCCCTCCGGTTCGCCGGCCGGCAGTGCGGGCGCGCCGGCGTTGTGCGTGTCAAGGGTCACGGTTGGTTCCTCCTGCTCGACGGGGCCCGTCAGGGACGGAATACGTAGCTCACGTCCGGGGGCTGCTTTCCGGCGAGCAGGGCGCCGAAGACGTCGGCGACGGCTCCGGGGCCCTGGGCGTGCCGGATGGTGAGCCACGACTCCGTGCTGTCGACGAATCCGTCCTCGGCCTTGGTGTAACGGGCGTGGTACTGCTCCGCGCCCTCGTGCTCGATGGCCTCCGCCTCGACCAGCGGGGTGAAGAAGAACTCCGGCTCGGGCCCGGGCAGCGGTGGCGGCTCGATGCTCGATCCGGGGTGGGTGAAACCGACCAGCGCGGTGTGGCGCAGGTCGGCCGCCAGGCGCTCGCAGACGGCGGACTGCCGGGCGGCGTCGCCGGTGAGGTCGACGAGCACCACCGGTCCGGTGGCGGGGACCGATGACAGCGCGTCGTAGGCGACGACCGTGTCGTACAGGCCGAGACGCTCGGCGAACGCGGCGTTGCCCGCCGAGGTGACGCCGATGACAGAAAGGCCGGCGCGCTCGGACGACAGCCGCTGCGCGAGCCCGGTGGCCACCTTGCTGGAGGCGCTGGTGACCACCACGGAGCGGACGCCGAGGGCGGCCTGCCGCTCCAGCATGCCGGCGAGGTTGAAGACCGCGGGGTAGACCGCGCGCAGGACGGCCCGGCGGTCGTCGCGGGCGTCCGGCTCACCGGCGAGCGTGTAGTTCCAGTACCACGGCGGCAGGTAGTGCAGCTGCGGCGTGGTGTCGGCGAACCCCTGGGGAGTGGGCTCCGGCGCCACCACGTGGTGGCTCGCCATCGGCATGAAGCCGTAGTAGCGGCTCCCCACGGCGACGCCCGGGTGGCGGGACTCCTCGACGCGGGCGAACCCCCAGACCGGCACCCGCCCGTAGCCCTCGGGGCCGGGGAAGGCGTCCCAGTAAGAGAAGCCGGGCTCGGAGAACCGCGCGTAGGTGACGTTGTTCGTCGTGAGGCCGAACCTCTCCACGGCGAGGCTCACCTCGCCAGGCTGGAGTGTGGGGGGCCGCGCGTCGCGGATCTCGCTGACCGTCAGGTCGTCGAGCTTGAACACCAGATCCCATCTGTGCGGCTGAGGCACTGGCATCTCCTAGGTACGTCGCGCGGTGAGTGCCGCCGAATCACATAGTTGTCCCGCGAGGTCAGGCGCCGCATCTCCTGGAGTGCGCCGTGACGGATCCTCGGTGGACCGCGCACGACGGAATAAAAAAGCATCGCCGCGGCGAGCCTCGGAAAGGCTCACCGCGGCGATGCCGCGTGCGGGTGCGGCCCGTGTGGACGGGCCGCGGGATCAGCCGAGCAGCTGACGCACCTCGATGCCGCCGCGCCAGGTGCCCGGGCTCTCCTTGGCGATCTCGACGGCGTGGTCGATGTCACGCGCCTCGATCACGGTGATGCCGCCGAGCACCTCCTTGGAGTCGACGAAGGGACCGTCGGTGACGCCGTCGCTGCGTACGGACTTGGCGCCCGAGCTGGGGTGCAGGGCGTAGCCGGTGACGATGCTGCCGCCGAGCTCGCCGATCTTGTCGGCGTAGATGCCGTGGGCCTCGAGCTCATCCCCGGGGGCTTCCGACCAGTCGGCGGGGGCGGGGGCGTAGAGGAGAATCGCGAACTGAGCCATGAGGCTCTCCTTCCGTTGTCGTCAACTTGATACCTACAACGAACCGGCCACCATCGCGCCGGCGTCCGCCGGGAGACGATGGTACGGCTCGTGTCGTCCTGCGTCCTGTGGTCGACGCATTCGGCCAGGCGTCTCGGGCGGGCCCCCCGGAGAGGCCCGCCCTCGACTCCTAGACCTTCTGGGCGGCCGGTACCTCGGTGGGCGTGGGCTCGGCCTCGGCCGGGCCCTCCCCCTGGCCGCCGGGAGCCTGCCCGAAGGGGGGCAGGTCCTTCAGCACGACCGCGTTGAGGATGGCGACCCCCAGGACGATGAGGGCGCTCACCGCGGCCACGACGTGCAGGCCGTTGGTGAACGCCTCGCGCGCGGGAACGAGGATCGCCGAGGCGATCTGCTCGGGAAGCGCCGCGGCGGCGGAGGTGGCGCCGGCGATGCTGTCGCGGGCCGCGTCGGCCGCCGCCGCCGGAAGGCCGGCGGGGATGGCGTCGGCGATCTGGCTGCGGTACACCAGGGTGCCGATGATGCCGACCGTGGCGACGCCCCCGGCGTAGCCGAACTCGTTGGCGATCTGCGTCAGCGAGGACGCCGACCCGGCCTTCTCCGGCGGGACGGACCCGACGACCAGGCCGACGCCCAGGGTCAGCAGGGGGCCGCCGCCGAGACACCAGATGGCGTAGCCCACGATCACGCCCGTGGCGCTGCCGTCCGAGCCGGTGAGCGTGATGACCACCATGCCGGCGACCACGAGCAGCAGGCCGCCCGCGATCAGCAGGCTCGGGCGGAACCGGCCGGCGAGCTGCGGGCCCACCGTGAGGCTGACGATGCCGAGGAGCAGCCCGGGCAGCAGGCCGAGGCCCGCCTGGAGCGGCGTCAGGCCCGCGACCGTCTGGAAGTACTGCGCGATGAAGAGCATCGTCGTGCCGGTGAGCGCGCTGTAGAACAGCATGCTCGCCAGCTCGGTGTTGAAGATGCGGTTGTTGAACAGGCGCAGGTCGAGCAGGGGCTCGCTCAGCGTGCGCTGCCGCCGTACGAAAGCCACCGCGAAGATCGCGCCCACCACCAGGGCCACGACCGGCACCACGGCCCAGCCGTCACGGGCCAGCTCCTTGACCCCGTAGATCATCGGCAGCAGCGCCACCAGGGACAGGACCACGCTGGCGATGTCGGTCCTGCCGGCCTGCGGGTTGCGGTACTCGGGCAGCAGGATCGGTCCCACCACCAGCAGCAGGATCATCGGCGGCACGCCGACCAGGAACACCGAGCCCCACCAGAAGTGGTCGAGCAGGACGCCTCCCACGAGTGGGCCGATGATGGCGCCGACCGAGAACGCACCGGCCCAGATGCCGATGGCGGACGCGCGCTGCTTGGCGTCCTGGAACATGTTGGTGATCAGTGAGAGCGTGGACGGACCGAGCGTGGCCCCGGCGATGCCGAGCACGGCCCGGGCGAGGATCAGCATGATCGGGCTGGTCGCGTAGGCGGCGAGCAGCGAGGCGCCGCCGAACGCCGCCGCGCCTATCAGGAGCAGTTTGCGGCGCCCTATGCGGTCACCGAGGTTGCCCATCGTGACCAGGAAGCCCGCCACCATGAACCCATAGATGTCGACGACCCACAGTTGCTCGATGCTGTTGGTGTGGATCGACGTGGTCAGGTGGGGCAGCGCGAGGAGCACCACGAACATGTCGAGGGAGACGAGCATGGCGGGGATGGCGATCACCGCCAAACCCACCCACTCGCGTTTTCCCGCTTTGAGTTGCACAGCCTCTGTCACGTTTCCTGTTCCTCTCTTCGTCGGCCGCGATCAGCGAAAAGGCGATTACCGAGCGAGATGGTGCGATTTACATGGATTTGCTCATTTCAGGCCGGATTCTCCGGGACAAGCGAGAGGGGGCGAACCGGCCAGTGACTCCTGACAGCGGCGCCCCCTTTCGTCGGGATCCCGGATTCGGTCGGTCACTCAGACGGCGCCTGCCGCAAGGGTTGTGCGCGGACGAAAGGCGTGCCCAAGGATCGCCGCGAAAGGATCCGGCGGGAGACGGAGCAGTAATCCCGTACACCCCGCGCCACGAAAGGCAGGAAAGCGGGGACGTTCGTAAGTCGCACCGACGAGGTCAGAAACCGGTCAGAGAAAGCCTTGAGGGAACCCGCCGACACCAGCCGACCCGAGATACTCCCGGCTCCACCACCGAAGCCGCCCACGGGCGGACCTCCCGGTGATGTCAAGCCAAGCCATCCACATGTCATGCCGGTCGGCACGCTCCTTCCTTCCGGCGGTACCCGGGCGACGACCGCCCGCCGATGCTCTCCACAGCATTATCTCTTCGGCCACGTGGTGAGACTTCTTCCAAAGTGCTCTTTCCCGTGGGTGGAAAATGATGGTTAGTTCTATTGTCGACGTAATTGCCGCATTCCCCGGTGACCATTCCGTGACATTCACCGGCGGCTTTCGCGGAGGCCTCTCCGGTCAGGCCGGCAGGCTCGCCTTCTCCACCCTGCGCGACGGCCACGTGTCGACGATGCGGTCGCGGCCCCGGTTGCCCCGCACCAGCAGGTCCGCGAGGGCGCCGGAACCGGCGTGGTCGAGGCTTCGCAGCGCGTGCGCCGCCTGTGAAAGCTCCCGCACCACCGTCTCCAGCACCGCGGCCACCGCGTCGGCGTTCTGTTCGAGGATGTCGCACCACAGGGCCGGGTCACCGGTGGCGATCCGTGTCGCGTCCTGCAGGCCCCTGCCCACCAGCGACAGCATGGTCTCGTCCGCGCCCGCGAACCCGGCCGCGAGCGCCGCCGCCACCAAGTGCGGGGCGTGCGAGACCGCGGCCACGACCCTGTCGTGCGTGCTCGCGGCGAGCACCTGCGGCTCCGCCCCGCACGCCGCGACCAGCCCGGCCACCGTGTGCAGCGGGCCCGCCGGCGTCAGAGGGTGCGGGCACAGGGCCCACGGCCGCCCGGTGAACAGGTCCGCGCGCGCCGCGAACGGCCCCGACAGCTCGCGCCCTGCCATCGGATGGCCGGGAACGTAGGTGGTGAAGTCACACCCGGCGAACTCGGCGTCGGCGACGATGCGGGCCTTGGTGCTGGCCACGTCGGTGTACACCGCGCCGAGCCCTCTTGCCTGCGCCTCCCGCAGCACGGCCGCGACGGTGGACGGCGGCGTGGCGATGACCACCACGTCGGCGGGGGGATCGTCCGGCGCCAGCGCGACCCCGGCCCCCATCAGCTCGGCCTTCGCGACGACGTCGCCATCGCGGTCGGACAGCGCGACACGGATGCCCGCGCGCCGCAGCGCGAGCGCGATCGAGGTCCCGATGACGCCGCTGCCCAGAACGGAGACGCGGTGAAGTGTGGACGGATACATCAGCCCTCCCGAAGTGCCCTGGCCGAGCTCTCAGCCGACCAGGAGCTCCCGCTGTGTGGACAGCTGACGGCCCATGAACTCGCTCAGGTCCTTCATCGTGTGCGCCAGCACCTCAAGGTCCTCCGCGACCAGCGCCTGCGGCCCGTCGCACAGGGCGATGTCCGGGTTGGGGTGCACGTCGACGATGATGCCGTCGGCGCCCGCCACGATGGCCGCGCGGCTGAGCGGCAGGACCAGGTCGCGGCGACCGCCGGAGTGCGAGGGGTCGACGATGACCGGCAGGTGCGACAGCCGCTGCACGACCGGCACCGCGGAGATGTCGAGCGTGTTGCGGGTCGCGGTCTCGAACGTGCGGATGCCGCGCTCGCACAGCACGATGT
>NZ_JBFBIK010000195.1:0-7986 GCF_040685555.1 Sphaerisporangium sp. NPDC088356 | reverse complement strand
GGCACCAGCCCCGAGATCAGGGCGGTGCTCCGCGCCAGGGTCGAGTCGGCGATCGCCGGGCCGCTCGCCGACCGCCTCACCGGGCCGGGGGCCGAGGAGCGTGCGCTGCTCGCCACGTCGATCATCCTCGGCGGAGGGTCGCTCCGCCGCGTGCTCGGGGCCGACTCGCTGCGCGGCGCCGACCCCGCCTACCTGGAGGAACGGCTGACGGCCATCTTCACCGCCTGCCTGCTCCCTTGACCTCCGGAGGGATCAGGCGGCCAGCTCCTTGATCTTCTCGATGAGCTTGAGGCGCTCCTCGTGGGTGCCGGCGACCGGGTTCACGTTGATCGTGGTGACCCCGGACTCCTTCAGCGCCGCCACGCGGTCGCGGACGAAGCCCTCCGAGCCGATCAGCGACATGTTCTCCAGCAGCTCCATGGGCACGAGCGCCGCGGCCTCCTCCTTCTTGCCTTCGAGGTAGAGGTCCTGGATCTGCTCGGCCTCCTTCTCGTAGCCGTAGCGCCGGGCGAGGTCGTTGTAGAAGTTCCTGCCCTTGGCGCCCATGCCGCCGATGTACAGCGCCGCCATCGGCCTGCCGAACTCCAGGTAGCCGGAGACGTCGTCGCCGATCGCCAGCGTCGCCTGGGCGATGACGTCCAGCTCGCCGAGCTCCTCGGCGCGCCTGGCCTTGCCCGCGGCCAGCGAGGCGCCCCACACGTCGGCGGCCTTCTCAGGCACGTAGAAGATCGGCTCCCAGCCCTCGGCCAGCTCGGCGGTCAGCTCGACGTTCTTCGGGCCGATGGCCGCGACCACGATCGGGATGCGCGGGCGCACGGGGTGGTTGATCAGCTTGAGCGGCTTGCCGAGGCCCGTGCCCTGCTCGGGGGGCAGGGGCAGGGTGTAGTGCCTGCCCTGGTGGGTCAGCCGCTCGCGCCGCCACACCTTGCGGCAGATCTCGATCACCTCGCGAGTGCGGCCCAGCGGAGCGGTGTACGGCACGCCGTGGAAGCCCTCGATGACCTGCGGGCCGGACGCGCCGATGCCGAGCACGAAGCGGCCGTCGGACACGTAGTCCATGCCGGCGGCGGTCATGGCGAGCAGCGTGGGCGTGCGCGAGTAGATCGGCAGGATGCCCGAGGCGATCTGCAGCCGCTCGGTCTTGGCCGCGATGTAGCCCATCTGGCTCACGGCGTCGAAGCTGTAGGCCTCGGCGACGAAGACGATGTCGAGCCCGGCGCTCTCGTAGTCGGCCAGCTCCGCCACGGTCTCCTTGAAGCCTCCGGCGTAGTTCAGGGCCATGCCGATGCGCATCCCGCGTCCTTCCCGTCCAAGGAAAACCGAATGATGTTCCGGTAAGTGCACGGCCAGGTTATCGAGTCGCCTCGCCGCGGCCAACCCCAGGTGGCCAGTCCCCCGCGGCGCGCCGGTCGCGCGGGGACACCGCTCCGCCTGCCGAGAGCCGGACGAGGTCGTCCCTGGTGTCGATGTCGGCCGGATCGCCCACGTCGTCGCACGGCACGAGCGTGACCAGCCCGGGGTGCGCCCGCAGGAAGGGACGGGCCCCGACATCCCCGACCGCGAGCCTGCCCACCTCGCCGAAGTGCTCCCTGCCGATCAGCACGGGGTTGCGCATCGCGCCGCCGTACGTGGCGGCGGCCGCCGCCGCGCCGCCCTTCCTGGCCTCGATCAGGCGGCGTACGGCCTCGGCCCCGATGAGGGGCTGGTCCACCAGGGCGATCACGACGGCCTCGGCGGAGAGCGGCAGGGCGTCCAGCCCGACGCGCAGGGACGAGCCCATGCCCGTCGCCCAGTCGGGGTTGCGCACGGCCACCGCGGCGCGGACCTGCACGGTGACGGCTCCGAGGACCACGACCACCGGGTGGCAGCCGCCCTCGTGGAGCAGGCGCGCCCCCCGGTCGACCAGCCGCTCGCCCTCGAACTCGACGGCCGCCTTCGGGGTGCCGAGCCGCGACCCCTGCCCGGCCGCGAGCAGCAGCCCCGCGCATGCCGATCTGGCGGGCACGTTCACAGGCCTCCTCCCTCCGGCTCCTCCCAGGCTCCGTCCCCATGATCCCGGGCGGCCACTCCGTGGATGCGGCCCGTGGTCTCGGTCAGCGCCCTGCCCGACCCGCCCCAGCGGAGCTGGATCAGCTCGGCCGCGATCGACACCGCGGTCTCCTCCGGCGTGCGCGCGCCGAGGTCGAGGCCGATCGGCGAGCGCAGCCGCGACAGCTCCTCCTCCGGCAGGCCGGCCTCGCGCAGCCGTGCCAGCCGGTGCTCGTGGGTGCGGCGCGACCCCATCGCCCCGACGTACCCGGCCCTGGTGCGCAGGGCGACCTCCAGCAGCGGCACGTCGAACTTCGGGTCGTGGGTGAGCACGCAGATCACCGTGCGCTCGTCGACGTGGGCGGTGGAGAGGTAGTCGTGCGGCCACTTCACCACGACCTCGTCGGCGTCGGGGAAGCGCTTGGCCGTCGCGAAGACCGGGCGGGCGTCGCACACCACGACGTGGTAGCCGAGGAACTTGCCGACCCTCGCGACCGCCGCGGCGAAGTCGATGGCGCCGAAGATCAGCATGCGCGGCGGCGGGGCGAAGGACTGGACGAAGACCGAGAGATCGTCCAGCCGCCGCTCGCCCTCGGGGCCGTAGCGGCGCACGCCGGTCAGGCCCTGCGCGAGCATGCCGCGCGCGTCGTCGTCCACGGCGGCGTCGAGCCTCGGGAGTCCGAGCGAACCCGACGCGCGGCCCTCCCACATCACCCTGCGGGCGCCGGCGCGTCCCGGCCCAGAAAGGATCGTCGCGACGACCACCGGCTCGTGCCGCCGCACCGATTCGGCGATCTCTCCGAGCTCGGGATAGCTGTCGCCAGACACCGGCTCGACGAGGATGTCGATGATGCCCCCGCAGGTGAGGCCGACGGAGAAGGCGTCGTCGTCGCTCACCCCGTACCTCCGCAGCACCGGGCGGTCCTCTTCGACCACCTGTCGCGCCAGCTCGTACACCGCGCCTTCGACGCAGCCGCCCGACACGCTGCCGACGGCCTCCTCGCCGAACACCGCCATGGAGGCGCCGGGCGGCCTCGGCGCGCTGTGGAAGGTGTCGACCACCGTGGCGAGACCGAACCGCTCGCCCGCACCCCACCACCGCACGATCTGCGACAACACATCACGCATGAGACAGCCTTTCAGCGAGCTCCTCGAAAGCGGCCAGGCTGTGCCCGGCGACGAAGGCTCCAACGTACGGCAGGGCCGCGCGCATCCCGCCGGTCAGCGGCTGGTAGCCCTCGTGGCCCTTGTGCGGGTTCACCCAGATCACCCGGTGGGCGAGCCGCGACAGCCGGGCCATCTGCCGGCCGAGCAGGGAGGGGTCGCCCCGCTCCCACCCGTCGGAGGCGATCACGACGACGGCTCCCCGCGCGCGAGACCCCCGGTCGAGGAACTCCTTCAGCTCCTCGCCGAGCCGGGTGCCCCCGCTCCAGTCGGGGATGGCCGCCGACACCTCGCGCATGGCCGTACCCGGATCGCGGTGGCGCAGCTCGGCGGTGATCCGCGTGAGCCGGGTGCCGGCGCTGAACACCTCGGTGGCGCGCGGCTCGCACCGCACCAGCACGTGGGCGAACCGCAGCATCGTGTCGGCGTACGGCGCCATCGAGCCGCTGACGTCGACCAGCAGCACGACGCGGCGCGGCCGTACCCGGTGCGTCCTGCGGCGCAGGCGGGCGGTCTCGCCGCCCCGGCGCAGGGTCTCCCTGATCGTCCGGCGGGGGTCGAGGCGGCCGCGATGGGCCGGGGCGAACCGCCGGGAGCGGCGCCGCTCCCGGCGGGTGCGCAGGATCGCGAGCAGGCGGTGGATCTCGTCGCGCTCGGCGGCGGTCATGCGCGCGATGTCCCGCCGCCTGAGCACCTCGGTGCGGCTCGCGGTCGCGGGCAGGGCCTCGTCGTCCCCGGCCTCGCCCGGCTCGGCGCCGTCCGGGGAGACCGTGTGCCGGGTGACCGTCACCACCGGCGGGGCGGCGCGGGCGGCGCGGGGCCGCTCGCCGCCGAAGTAGGCCGCGAAGCACCGGTCGTAGCGGGGAAGGTCGTCGGGGCCGGCGCACAGGGTGAGCCTGCCGGCCCAGTAGACCGCGTCGCGGCCGGTGACGTCGAGGTGGCCCGCCGCCAGCAAGAGGTTCTGCGTCCGCTCGTGGTCGGCGGCGACCCCGGCCGCCCGGAGGGTGCGGGCGAAGCCGGTCAGCGTCGCGGCGAGGTCGTCCTGGGCGGCCCTGCCCGGCGAGACCGCCGCGTCATCCATGGCGGAGAAGCCCGTTCTTGAGCACGGCCTCCTGGTCCTCGCGGTACTTCAGCACCGCGCCGAGGGTCGCCGCGGCCAGCCCGGGGTCGAGGTCGCGCGCGCCGAGCGTGAGCAGCGCCTCGGTCCAGTCGAGGGTCTCGGCGACGCCCGGCGGCTTGACCAGATCGGCGCCGCGCAGGCGCTCGGCGGCGCGCGCGACCTGGGCCGCGAGGGTTTCCGTGCACTCGGGGAGGCGCCGGAGCAGGATGGCGACCTCGCGCTCGAACGAGGGGTGCTCCAGCCAGTGGTAGAGGCATCGGCGCTTGAGCGCGTCGTGCACGTCACGGGTGCGGTTGGAGGTCACGACCACGACCGGAGGCGTCTTCGCGCTGATGGTGCCGAGCTCCGGGATGGAGATCGTGAAGTCCGACAGCACCTCCAGCAGGAACGCCTCGAACTCGTCGTCGGCCCGGTCGATCTCGTCGACCAGCAGCACGCTCGGCTGGGTCTCCAGCGCCTTGAGCAGCGGGCGGGCGATCAGGAAGCGCCGGTCGTACAGCTCGCCCTCAAGACGCACGGCGTCGGTGGCCCCGGTGGCGCCCGTGGCCTCGGCGGCCTTCAGGTGCAGCAACTGCCGGGCGAAGTCCCAGTCGTACAGGGCCTGGGCCGCGTCCAGCCCCTCGTAGCACTGCAGGCGGATCAGCGGCGCGCCGAGGACGGCGGCGAGCGTCTTGGCCAGCTCGGTCTTGCCGACGCCGGCCTCGCCCTCCAGGAACAACGGGCGGCCCATGCGCAGCGCCAGGAAGCACGCCGTCGCCAGCCCTTCGTCCGCGAGGTAGGCCCGCGCGTCGAGCAACTCGGCGAGCCGGCCGGGGGTTTCGATGTCAGACGCCTGGAGTGTCCTGTGCAACACCCCCTCAGGTTACGCGTCACCGGTGTCACACGGCTGTGGCCGAACTCGCCAAAGATCCTCCCGGTGTGAAGTCATGAGCAAAAACCCATTGACTTGGTAGGTAATAGCGTTAATTATTCGGTGGACGCCGCACCGCGACAACCCCTGCGAGGTTCCCCCGATGCCCACCCCCGCACTGGAAGTTCAGGCGGCACGCGAGCCCACCCGGCCCGCCGTCCCGCCGGTGACACCCGACCGCCCGCCACGCCCGCGGTCATCTCGCGCGCCCGGCCGCTCCAGGGCCTGGCGGCGGTGGATCAGCCCCCTGGCCGTCGTCGTCATCTGGCAGATCGCCAGCGCCACCGGGCTGCTGTCGCAGAACCTGCTCGCCGGTCCCACCACGATCGCCGCCACCACCGTCGACCTCGTCACCAGCGGCACGCTGCCCACCGCCATCGCGGTGTCGCTCCAGCGGGTCGCCGCCGGGTTCGTGCTCGGCGGGCTCGCCGGCGTGCTCCTCGCGCTGGTCGCCGGGCTGAGCCGGGCCGGCGAGAACGCCGTGGACCCGCTCATGCAGATGCTCCGCGCCCTGCCGTTCTTCGGGCTGATCCCGCTGTTCATCCTTTGGTTCGGCGCGTCCTTGATCACCGTCACGCTGGACGGCTGGGATGGTAAAGACCGGGACCAGCGGACGACAACATCCCCGATCTTGGGCAGGCGCAGTTTCCCGTCCGGCGTGATCGCGAACCGGGCATTTCTGGTGAAGCGGATCGCCTGCCGGTTGTCCTTGCGTGACCGAAACCGGGGTGGGCCGATCTTCGACCCTTTACGCTTGCCGGTGATCGAGGCGAAGAAGTTGCGGTACGCGGTCTTCAAATCCGCCAGCGCCTGCTGCAACACCACCGCTGAGACCTCGCCCAGCCACGCGCGTTCCGGGATCGTCTTGGCTTGGGTGATGACCCGCTTGGACAGCTCCCCGTCCGAGACGTACGGCAAGCCCTGCTCGCGGGCGTCTTGCCGGATGCGCAGACCGTCGTTGAACACCACCCGCGCACATCCAAATGCCCGCGCCAGCGCCGCACACTGCCCAGCGGTCGGGTAAAGCCGGTAGCTGTAACGAAGCCGCACGACACAAAGAGTACCGATTCCATAGCTGAGCGTATGCATGTTCGAGAACTCCAAGACAACCGAGGCGGGAAGAACCCCACGCGGTCATGGCCTCCTACCACTGGTGGGTCCCGCGCGGGCCTTCACCTCCGGGCAGATCGACGCCTGGGCCATCTGGGATCCGTACACCTCCCAGGCCCGCCTGCGGAACAAGGCCCGGCTGCTGGTGGACGGCACCGGGTACGTCAACGGCTACAACTTCCAGGTGGCGGGCCAGGTGGCGCTCGCCGACACCGCCAAGGCGAGCGCGATCCGCGACTACCTCACCCGCCTGCAGCGCGCCAAGATCTGGGCCAACTCCCACCAGGCCGAGTGGGCCAAGGTCTGGGCGAAGGAGACGGGCCTGCCGGTCGAGGTCACGCTGGCCGCCGCCGGCAACCGGACCACCACTCCGGTGCCGATCGACGACGCCCTGGTGGCCTCAGAGCAGGAGATGGCCGACGCCTTCACCGCCGGGGGACTGCTCCCCGGGAAGATCGTCTTCGCCGACTTCACCGACCGCCGGTTCAACGACATCGTCAAGAAGGACACCTGAGCCATGCCTTTGAAGTTCCACTGGTTCCTGCCCACCTCCGGTGACAGCCGCGCGATCGTCGGCGGCGGCCACGGGCTCCAGCGCGGGCACGGACGTCCCACCGCGAGCGCCTTCCGGCCGCCCACCATCGACTACCTCGGCCAGATCGCGAGGTCTGCCGAACAGCTCGGCTTCGAGGCCGTGCTCACCCCGACGGGCACCTGGTGCGAGGACGCCTGGCTGGTCACCGCCGCGCTGACCCAGCAGACCACGCGGCTGAAGTTCCTCGTGGCCTTCCGGCCGGGGTTCGTCTCCCCCACCCTGGCCGCGCAGATGGCCGC
Organism: Sphaerisporangium sp. NPDC088356; assembly: GCF_040685555.1. Lineage (NCBI taxonomy): Bacteria > Bacillati > Actinomycetota > Actinomycetes > Streptosporangiales > Streptosporangiaceae > Sphaerisporangium > Sphaerisporangium sp. NPDC088356. The sequence continues at coordinate 820 of NZ_JBFBIK010000195.1, read as the reverse complement.
GACCTACCAGCGCATCTCCGGCGGGCGGCTGCTGCTCAACGTCGTCACCGGCGGGGAGAGCACCGAGCAGCGCCGTTTCGGCGACCACCTGTCGAAGGACGAGCGGTACGCGCGCACCGACGAGTTCCTCTCCATCGTGCGCGGGGCGTGGAGCGGCACGCCGTACGACTTCACCGGCGCGCACTACCAGGTGGAGGGCGCCACGGTGGCCGAGCGGCCAGACCCGGTGCCGGAGCTGTACTTCGGCGGCTCGTCGGCGGCGGCCGGCACGGTCGCGGCGCGGCACGTCCAGACGTACCTGACCTGGGGCGAGCCGCCCGCCCAGGTGGCGGAGAAGATCGCGTGGGTGCGCGGGCTCGCCGCCGAGGAGGGACGGACGCTGAGGTTCGGCATCCGGCTGCACGTCATCGCCCGTGACACCTCCGAGGAGGCGTGGGCGGAGGCCGGCCGCCTGCTGGACGCGATCGACCCCGCCGACGTCCGCACCGCGCAGCAGACGCTCGGGCGGAGCGACTCGGTCGGGCAGAAGCGCATGCTCGCCCTGCACGAGGACTACCGGCGCGACGGCGGCGGCGTGCACGACCTGGAGGTCTACCCGGGCCTGTGGGCGGGGGTCGGGCTCGTGCGCGGCGGCGCGGGGACGGCGCTCGTCGGCAGCCACGCGGAGGTCGCCGACCTCATCGAGGAGTACGCCGACCAGGGCATCACGGAGTTCGTCCTGTCCGGCTACCCGCATCTGGAGGACGCCTACTGGTTCGGCGAGGGGGCACGGCCCCGGCGTGGAGTGAGTTCGATGTGGCATGAGGGGGTTCGGCCGGAG
>NZ_JBFBIK010000194.1:0-8215 GCF_040685555.1 Sphaerisporangium sp. NPDC088356 | reverse complement strand
GAACACCTGCTTCTCCAGGTCGTCCTGCACCTGGTGGAGCCAGTCCATCGCCCGGCGTGAGACATGGGACGCACGAGCCCTTTCGCTGCAAAGCAGGGCGAGACAGGCGATCAAGACAGTAACGATGATCCTCGCCGACCAGGCCACCATGACGGGGCAGGATGGCCAGGTGACCAATGAGCAGCCGGGGCGGCCCAAGCGAACAACAACTCATGAAACATGATCGCCGCAGGTGGGCTGCCGAGTGACCGCGTGTTTCATAGGCGAACAACTGTGAAACGCAGCCCACCCGACAACAGCCCCGCTATCGGGGCCTCTGTACGGAGAACTCGTTGCCGTCAGGGTCGAGCATCAGCGCCCGGCCGCGGTGGCCCTCGCCGGTCTCGGTGCGCGTCGCGCCGAGCGAGATCAGGCGGTCTACCTCCGGGTCCCAGTCGGCGTCGGCGTGGAGCGCCAGCTCGAGGTACAGCCTGTTCGTGCCCGTTTTCGGTGCCACCGGAGGACCACCCCACGTGATCTTCGTACCGCCGTTCGGCGATTGGATCGCGGTCTCCTCATCCTGGTCCCAGACCAGCGGCCACCGCAGCGCCTCGCTCCAGAAGTAACCGACCTTCTGCGTACCGTCGCAGGCCAGCGCTCCGATGAAGCCGGTGTCGGCGAGGAACTTGTTGCCCGCCTCGATGACGCAGAACTCGTTGCCGTCTGGATCGGCGAGCACCACATGCCCCTCTTCCGGGAGTTGGCCCACGTCGATGTGTTTCCCGCCGAACTCCAGCGCCCTGGCCACCGTCTGCTGCTGATCCTCCGGGGAGGTGCTCGTCAGGTCGAAGTGCGCCCGGTTCTGACCGATCTTCGGCTCCTGGCTCGGCAGGAAACGGATGCGAAACCCGGCGGTATCAGGGGACAGGATCGCGATGTCGTCGTCGGGACCGTCGGCCAACTCCCAGCCCAGGACCCCGGACCAGAACCGCGCCAGGCCCGACGGCCGGGTCGCATTGAAGCAGATCGCGAACAGGTGACTGGTCATACCCGTGCATCTCCGATCCACTGACGGTCGAAATTGGCGTGCCCGCGAGCGCAGCCTAGGGGTGGCCGTGCGGCACCCGCATCCGAGTTTCCGTCGCGGGGGAGCCCGGTCCCCTACAAGATGACGATCGTGCGGAACGGCACCGTCGTCCACGGCACCTGCTGAGCCGGCCCGTCACGCCGGGGCGGTAGCCGGTTCGCCCTCGGGGTGCGCGGTGATCTACCGGCGAGGAGCTGTCCGTACGGCTGCCGCCGTCAACTCAGGATCGCCACGCAGAGCATCCGGCAGATCACCGAGGCCATCATCGGCTACGCAACCAGGACCGATTGGGCGTCGCGGCGGCCGCAGCTCGCCAGCGCGCGACTTGGCGGCCTGACCTGCCCGCTGCTGCACCGCCGGACCCGTAAAAGTGAGGCGACAGACGGGGACGCGATCCACAGCCCTTTCCCTGCGGGAATCTTCAAGCTACGGTGGCCGGCCATGAAAACCCTCATCGTCGGTGGTAGCGGCCTGCTCGGCAGTGAACTGGTGCGGCAGTCCGTGTCAGCCGGGTATGAGGTGACCGCGACCTACCTGACCCGCCCAGGGGAAGTGCCTGGGGTCGACTGGTTGCCACTCGATGTTCGTCGCCGTGAGGATGCCGTCCGCCTGATCGGCACACTCCAACCCGACCTGATCGTCAACGCTGCCTACCGGAACAAGGATTGAACGACGACAGCGGATGGCGCTGCACATGTCGCCATCTCCTCGTCCATGGCCGGTGGCCGCTTGGTCCATGTGTCCAGCGATGCTGTTTTCTCCGGTATGGCGATCCACTATGACGAGAAGTGTGTCCCGGACCCCGTGAGCCCATATGGTGCGGCGAAGGCGGCGGCCGAGGTGGCGGTGAAGGCTGTGGCGCCAGGCGCGGTGATCACTCGCACATCATCGATCATCGGTGACGGTCGCTCTCCGCACGAGGATCTCGTGCATTCCCTGGCCACCGGCCATGGGCCTGAAGTGCTGTTCACCGACGATGTGCGCTGCCCCGTGCACGTCAGCGATCTCGCCGCGGCGCTTCTGGAGCTCGGGGGCTCGGAGCACCACGGGATTCACCACGTCGCCGGAGCCGATGCGGTCAGCCGATACGAGCTCGGCCAGCTCATCGCCCACCGTGATGGCCTGGACGTAAGTCGTCTGCCTTCCGGCCGCCGCGCTGACACCGATCTCCCTGGACCACTCGATGTGCGGCTGAACTGCGCCGTAACACAGCGACTCCTTGGGACGAGGCTGCGTGGCGCACGGGAGTTCCTTACGTGACGACTGACCATCCAGGCCCCTCTGGGAGTGTGATCGCCGCCCGGTTCAACCGGCTGCTGGTGTTCAGCTCGAGTGCGGACACCGCGGGAGTCGCGGATCACGCACCGACACCCGCCAGCCGTCCTGATGAAGGTCCCGGGTGATCCGCGGGGAGCCGTAGGTGCCCGCAGAGGCGGCGAAGCGGGCGGCGATCACCTCCCCAACCCTTCCTAGGTCAGGTCCCCGCGGCCCGCCGCTGCCGGGTGGCGCGCCGATTCTCTCAGGCGTGGCTGGGACTCAGGGGCTTGTGCACCGGTAGCCGGACGGCGTCTGGGTGTCGCCGTTCGGACGGCTCCCCTGGAAGCCGAAGGTGGTGCTCTGGCCGGGGCCGAGCGCGCCGTTGTGCCCGGCGCTCCTCGCCGTGACGGTCTGCCCGCTGACGGTCAGCGTGGCGTTCCACGAGCCGGTGATGGCGTGGCCGCTCGGCAGCGTGAAGGTCACCGTCCAGCCGTTGATCGCCGACGTGCCGGTGTTGGTGACCGTGACCGGCTGGATCACATACCCGTTCCCCCACTGCGACTGGACGGTCGCCGTCACCGAGCATCCGCCGGTGCCCCCGCCGCCGGGCGTGGTGGTGACGGTCGCCGGGTTCGACACCGGCGAGAGGTTGCCCGCCGCGTCGCGGGCCCGGACCTGGTAACGGTACGTGGTGTTCGCGGTGAGCCCGGTGTCGGCGAACGAGGTGGTGGCCGAGGTCCCCACCTGCGTGAAGGTGCCGCCGGACGCGCCCGGCGCCCGCAGGACGTCGTAGCCGGTCACGCCCACGTTGTCGGTGGAGGCGGTCCAGGTCAGGGTGGTGCCGGTGGAGGTCGTCCCCGACGCGGCGAGGCCGCTCGGCGCGGTCGGCGGGGTGGTGTCGCCCCCGGTGGTGGCCGGCGGGACGCGGACGATGCGGTCGTCCTGCGCCACCGGGGTGCCGCGGCCGTCCCTGTTGCTGGTCGTCACCCAGAGCCAGCCGTCCGGCCCGACCGCGACCGTGCGGAGCCGCCCGTAGGCGGACTGGAACTCGGCCAGCGGGGTGCCGGGCGTGCCGGCGCCGGTCAGCGGCACCGTCCAGAGCCGCTGGCCGCGCAGCGCGGCGACGAAGAGCGTGTTGTTGGCCCAGGCCAGCCCGCTCGGCGACGCCTCGGCGGTCGTCCACGTGACGATCGGGTTGCGGAAGGAGGGGTTGGTGCATGTGCCCTCGCATGTCGGCCAGCCGTAGTTGGAACCCGCGACGATCTGGTTGATTTCGTCCCAGGTGTTCTGCCCGAGCTCGGCGGCGTACATCCTGCCCTGGGGATCCCAGGTCAGGCCCTGGACGTTGCGGTGGCCGTAGGTCCATACGCGGGAGCCCGCGATCGGATTGTCCGCGGGCACACCGCCGGTGGGCGTCATACGCAGGATCTTCCCGGCGGGGCTGTTGACGTTTTGAGCGTTGGCGGAGTTGCCGGCGTCGCCGGTCGCCAGGTAGAGCATGCCGTCCGGCCCGAAGGCGATGCGGCCGCCGTCGTGGAAGGTGTTGCTCGGGACCCCGGAGAAGAGCACCGTCTGCGTCTGAGGCGCGGTCAGTTGCAGCCTGACCAGGCGGTTGTCCCCGGCGGTGCTCGTGAAGTAGGCGTACACCCAGCCGTCCTGGGCGTAGTTGGGCGACACGGCGATCCCGAGCAGGCCGCTCTCACCCGAGGCGCTCACCCCACTGACGGTGGCGACCGCCGTGGGCGTCTGGCCAGGCCGCACCTGCAGGATGCGTCCGGTGTTGCGTTCGGATACCAGCGCGCTGCCGTCCGGCAGGAACGCCAGGCCCCAGGGCACCTGAAGGCCCGTGACGGAGACCTGCGCTCGGGAGAAGTCGAAGCCGCCCACCACTTGGGCGCGTGCCTCTGGAGCTGTGACGACCAGCGCGAGCAGAGCCAGAATCAGGGCAGGGACGACGCGGGCGCGCATGATGCACTCCTTGACCGGGTCACTGTGCGGATGTCGGCACCGTAGGCACGCGGGCCCCGGGACCTCAAACACCGCGATCGGTTCGCCCCGGCAATCTGGGAGGACGATGCCGCGCCGCTGAAACTTTCATGTAAGAGCCGAAAGTTGCGGCTCGGCGGCGGCTTCGAGCATCCACAAGATCGAACGAATCGGACGGGCTGCGACAGTCGGTCGGGATTGCGAGCCGTGAGCGCGTCTCGCTGCTCCTGTGTCGGCAAAGGGGGTCCGTGTCACCGTCGTACAGATCATGGTGTCCATGAGATCGCCTGGGCGGTGACTGGGACACCTGTTGTGGGTCAGCGGTGGACGGCGTCTGAGGTGTCCTGCTCGACCAGGAAGCCGCCGGATTGGTGGTGCCACAGCCGGGAGTACTGCCCCTGGGCCTGGAGGAGTTCGCGGTGACTGCCCTGTTCCACGATGCGGCCCTGGTCGACTACGACCAAGCGGTCCATGCGGACGACGGTGCTCAGCCGGTGCGCGACCACAAGGGCGGTACGGTCACGCATCAGGCCCCACAGGGCTTCCTGGACGAGGATCTCGCTTTCGGAGTCCAGCGCGCTCGTGGCCTCGTCCAGCAACAGGATCGGCGCGTCGCGCAGGATGGCGCGGGCGAGGGCCACACGCTGCCGCTGGCCGCCGGAGAGTTTGACACCGCGCTCCCCGACCAGCGTGTCGAAGCCGTTCGGCAGAGCCTCGGCGAACTCCGTGACGTGCGCCGCCCGCGCGGCCTGGTGGACCTCGGCGTCGGTGGCGCCCGGCCGGGCGAAGGCGATGTTGTCGCGCAACGACCGGTGGAACAGGGCGGGCTCCTGGGGCACGTACGCGATCATGCTGCGCAGGTCGGCTTGGTGGAGCCGGGTGATGTCCTGGCCGCCGATCAGGATCTGGCCGTCGTTGATGTCCATGAGGCGGAGCAGCAGCCGGGTGAGGGTGGTCTTGCCACCGCCGGACCGGCCGACCAGGCCGATCTTGGTGCCGGTGGGGATGTACAGGTCCAGGCCGTCGAACAGGAGCGGACTGCCGGTGTGCGCGAACGTCACCCGCTCGAAGCGGACGCCGGCGTCGGCCGGGCGCAGCGGTTGCGGGTTGTCCGGGTCGACCACGCCCGGCGGTGTGAGGAGAAGCTCGGTGAACTGGGCGGCCTCGGTGAGCACGCTCTCCATGCGACGGTAGATCTGGTTGAACTCGAACATGATGTTGATCGCGTTCGCGTAGTAGGTGAACGTCACCACGATGGCCTCGACGCCTAGGCCACCGCGGAGGGCGACGGCGAGAAGCAGGCCGATGGTGCTGGTGAGGACCGACAGCGGTGCGACGACGGTGTCCACCCGGAGGTTGCCGTAGTCCCAGGAACGGAGCGTCAGCCTGCGCTGCTCGGCGAGCCGGGCTCGGTGCTCCAGGGCCTCGCGGTCCTCGGCGGCGAACGCGCGGACCGTGTCCATGTTGCCCAGCACGTCGGCGACGTGCCCGGACACCCGGACCTTGGCGGCCTCACGCTGGTCCACCAGCCTCTGGCGACGGCGGATGAGCGGGGCGACGAGGAATCCGGTCACGATGATGAGGCCCACGAGGACGACGACCAGTAGCGGGTGATACCGCCACAGCACCACCGAGGCGAACGCCAGCGGCACCACCTTGGCGATGATCGAAAAAGTGAGCGTGTCCGTGAAACCCTCGAACCCGCCGGAGAAACTCAGCACCCGTTTGGTCAGCGAGCCGGCGAAGTTGTCGTGGAAGAACGCGGCGTCCTTGGCCAGTAACTTTTCCATGCCCATCACACCGAGCCGTTCGATGCCCCGGGCCTCCGTACGGAACAGGAAGTGCAGACCCACCCGCCACAGCGCCTCGCCCGCGATCAGGAACGCACCGAAGCTGAGCACGTACGGCATGAGCACGGCGATGGTGCTGTGCCCGCCATCGGACAGACGCCCCACGATCCCGCCTACCGCGAGCGGCGCCAGATAGAACAGGCATATGTTTCCCAACGCCGGCAGGGTCAGCGCGGGCGCGGCGACTCGCCACTGGCTCAGCAGCTCCCCGTTGTAATACCGCAGCGCCAGCAGAACGGCCGATCTTCGGGTGGACGGTTTGTTTCCGGGGGAATCAAGTAATCCCAGCACGGCCATCCACCCCTCTGAATACCCACGGCTATGGCCATGTTGGCGCAGGGTGGGCGTCAGGGGCGAGCGATTTTCGCCGGCCCGGCCACCGGGGCTCCTCCGCGTTGATCCCGGTGACGATCGCAGCCCGGCATGCGGGCTCTTCGACTTGGAGGGGGATGGTCACCCTCATGCCGCTGGGTTGATCGTGTCGCGGCGTCCACCTGTTCGTGATCGGCCGTGTCGCGGCCGTGTGCCGCGACGACCGCGGGGATGGCCATTACCGGGTGGCCTTACCGGGACGTTCACGATCACTCCGGAGGAGTCGCGAACCATCCGGAATCGGCCCGCTGTGCCTGCGGCGATCATGCCATCCCCTTGACCTGCTTCCGGCCAGAACCGTGATCAACGGCTGGGTAGCGTGACAGTGGTCACACTATGTGACTGCACTTGGACAGGAGGATACAAGCATGATTCGCCGACTACTTCTGGTCAGTTCTGCCTGTGCCGCTCTCGCCGTCGTGGCACCGGCCGCCGCTTCGGCGGGCGCGTCCGCTCCGCACCACCCAGTCAAAGTCGCGCAGGCCGACCAGGGTGGCGACTGGGGTCGCCCCGGAGGCGGCGGACCCAGGGGCGGCCCCTGGGGCGGCCCCTGGGGCGGCGGATTCGGCCGTCCCTGGGGCGGTGGGTTCGGCCGTCCCTGGGGCGGCTACCTGGGCCGTCCCTGGGGCGGCGGCTACTGGGGAGGCGGCTACTGGGGCGGCTACGTAGGCGGTCCCTACGTGCCCGCCGGTTACCTGCCCACGGGCTATCTGCCCACCGGTTACCTGCCCACCGGTTACCTGCCCACCACCGTAGTCGTCGCCGGCGGCCTCGGCGTCGGCTGCGGAGCCGGCTACGGAGCCACCTACCTCGCGTCCCCCTGCGGCTGATCAAGCACCAGTCGTGGGGCGATCAGGTCCTGCGACGCGCCTGCCGGCAGGGAAGCCGTGACCAGCTACACGCGTCAGGTTAGGTCGTGCCGGCGCGCTCGAAGCCGGCTTCGGAGGTCTCGGGCCGATTCACAGGTCTCGCTTGTCAGCATTGATTTGCTGACAAGCGAGGCTGGCGCGGGGGGTGTCGCGCCTCAGGCCTCACCGTGGCACGGGCGGGTGGGGTCGTCCGGTCAGCCCAGCGATGCGCTCGCCGCACGCAGCTCGTCCAGGGCCGCCAGGATGTACCCGGTGAGATCGTCCTTGGCGCCACGGTCGCCCTCGGACCATTGGGCGAACCCCCGTTTGAAGGCGAGGACACCCAGCTCGCCCGCGAGAGCCGCGGTCGGATCGGGTACGCCGCGGGCAACCAGAGCGGTTGTCATCGCGGCCGCGAGGCTGACGCTCTTGAGGGCGTCACGCTCCTGCAGCTCGGCGCTGGCGGCGACGGCCGCCTTCAGGCGAGGGGCGAGCTCCCGATTCATGGGACCCATCGCGCTCGAGGCGCGCTCGATACCGGCAGCGACCGCCTCGAGCGGGCCGGCGTTACCGGGCGCCTCGGCGATCCCCTCGGCCAGCAGCCGACTCAGCGTCTCCTGCCCGGCCACCAGCAGCTCGCGCTTATCGGGGAAGTGCCGGAAGAAAGTGCTTTTGGTGACCCCGGCGCGCTCGGCGATCTGCGCGACCGTCGTGGCGTCGTATCCCTGCTCGGTGAACAGGTCGACGGCAGCCACGACGAGGCGTTCGCGCGCCCCTGGTTCCCATCGACCCATGGGTCCATCATACGCACGATGGGACTCTTGTCCCGTCACCCT
>NZ_JBFBIK010000193.1:0-8391 GCF_040685555.1 Sphaerisporangium sp. NPDC088356 | reverse complement strand
TCCCGCCTGGTGCGCGACGTGGGCGAGCTGGTCACCGGCGCCGCCAAGGCCCGCAGGAAGGCGGCGACGTTCGCGATCGACGGCCAGGTGCGGTTCGCCTCGGCGGCCCACAGCGCCGCCTTCGCCGACGACCTGGCCGACGCGTTCACCGCCCTGGTCCGTGCGTATCACGACGAGACCGCCGGCGCCGGCCGCGACCACCACGTGATCGTGGCGGTCCACCCATGGGCCGGCGACGAGCCGGACGACAACGACACCCTCGAAACCCAGACGAAGGAGCTTTGAAATGCCGCACGAGTTCGAGCTGCGCAAGCAGGTCACGCTGGAGGCGACCCCCGAGCAGGTGTGGGAGGCGATCGCCACCGGCCCGGGAGTCGACTCGTGGTTCATGGGACGCAACGAGATCGAGCCCCGCGAAGGGGGCGCCACCCGGCAGTACTTCGGCGACTTCCCCGTGGAGGCCACCGTCACCGCCTGGGAACCGTCCAAGCGGTTCGGGTTCCGGAGCGACAAGAACCCGGACGGATCGTTCATGGCCTTCGAGTACCTCATCGAGGGACGCGACCAGGGCAGCACCGTGCTTCGGCTGGTGCAGAGCGGCATCCTCGGCGACGACTGGGATGCCGAGTACGACGCGCTGAACCGCGGCTGGGACATGTACCTGCACACCCTGGACCAGTACCTCACCCACTTCCCCGGCCGGTCCGCCGTGGTGGTCTTCGGCGCGCGGCCCAAGACCGGCGGCGGTGAACCCATGTGGCAGGTGCTCGAACGCGGGCTTGGCCTGCCCGGCCCCGTCACCCGGGGCGAGCGGGTGAGGCTCACCCCGGAGGGTCTCGACCCCATCGACGGTGTCGCCGACTACGCCACCCCCGGCTTCCTCGGCGTGCGCACCGAGGACGGCCTCTACCGCTTCATCCAGGGAATGCACGAGACGCTGGTTGTGGGCCACCACATCTTCGCCGACGTGGACCCCATGAAGACCGAGCGGGCGTGGCAGGAATGGCTCGGCAGGCTGCTCCCCTGACGCCCCGGCAGGAAGTCCCCCCGGCCCGTTCGCGCCCGGGTTCCACCCCCCAGACCCGACCCCCGCGCGAACCGGAGCCGGGCCGCCACGGAACCACCCGTGACGGCCCGGCTCCTTCCACATGCCTGGTCAGGCGGCTCGCGCCGTCATACCTCCGTGTCGACCGTGTCGATCACCGGACGCACTTCCATCGCCCAGTACTTGGCGTCCGGCCAGCGGGCGGCGATCTCGATCGCCCGCTCGACGCTCTCGCAGTCGACGATCACGTAACCCGCCAGCTGCTCCTTGGCCTCCGCGTAGGGCCCGTCGGTGGTCGCAGGGATGCCGCTCCGCACCCGCACGGTGTGAGCCTGCGAGGCGTCGGCCAGCGCGGCGCCGCCGACCCACTCGCCCGACCTGGTGAGCTCCTCGATGATCGAGTCGACCTCGCCCATCAGCCCGTCGCGTTCCTCCTCGGGCATGGCCCCGAGGATCGCGGGGTTGTTGTAGATCATCAGCATGTACTTCACGGGTTCCCCCCTCGTCGCCGCCCCGCCGTGAACCGTGCTTTCCCGTGCCCCGTCCCTGTCCTGACGCGGCGAGACCACCCCTCGCGGGGCCGGCCCGCCTGGCAGGTCAGGCGAACGCCGTGGCGAGCCAGCCCTTCCAGGCATCCTCGGTCGCCTTCGCGTCCACACCGGGCACGAAGCTGTGCTGCTCCACGACCACCGTGTCGCGGTAGCCGTGCATGAACGTGTACAGCGCGTCATCCGTGCAGACGCTCGGGATGCTCGGGTAGCCGGTGCTCTCCACGACGCCCTCGGCCTTCGGGAGCCCGTCCACGGTGAGCACCACCCGGTCGCCTTGGGCGAGCGGGCCGGTCACGCCGAGCGCGCTCTTGAAGGTGTCCCACACGCGCTCCTTGTCGGACACCTGCGTGCCCGGGATGAGCGTGTTGAACGTCGAGGTCCGGCCGGGGAAGTGCTTGAGGTAGGCGAGCAGCTTCTGCAGGTAAATGCCGTCGCCCGTCTGCAGGGCGTCGTACTGGGCCTCCCAGTCGTCACCGAGGAACCCGCTGTGCACGAGGCGGAGCGCGGTGCTCGCTCCCTCGCGGCCCTCGATGAGGTAGTCCCACGCCATGAAGGTGCCGTCCGGCTGCTCCTCACCCTGGTAGGTGAACCGCTTCGAGGGCTCCCACGCGGTCACGGTGGCCGTCCAGGTGGCGCCCATGAGGCTCTGGGTCACCGCGCCGCCTCCACGCGGCTCGATCTCGTTGTGCCCCATGAACCAGGAGTCGACGCCGGGGCCGGTGGAGATCGCCTCCCACACCTGCTCCGGGGTCGCCGGGATGAGGATCTCTTTGCGCACCTCGAATTCGTGCCGCATGCTACAACTCCTTGGTCGGTGTCTCGGGCGTGTCGTTTCGACCGGTCTGGCCGTGACGCTCGGGTGGACGGCGACGATGAGGCGGTGGTCGCGCCCGCCTTCGGCCGTCCCATCGTGATACTTGCTCACCAGAGCGGCCACCGCGCCGGCCAGTTCCTCGGCGAAGGCCGCCCGGTCGGCCGCGGAGGCGAACCGGATCTCGCCGTCGATCGCGAACGTCGCGACCTTCTTGCGTGCCTTGGCCGCGCCGGTGATGAGCTGGCCCACGTCCCGCACCAGCCGGGCCGCGACCGCCAGCAGCCAGCGCGCCGACAGCTGGTCGGGTGACCGCGACGGGTCGGGCTGCACCTCCGCGAGGGCGACCGGCGAGATCACGTACGACGCCGCGGTGGCGCGCATCACCCGCTCGGTGACATTGCCCTTACGCCGTTCCTCCACCAGCTCCACCAGCCCGTGACGCTCCAGGGCCTTGAGGTGGTAGTTGACCTTCTGCCGAGGCAGGCCCACCCTCGCGGCCAGCATCGTCGCCGATCTGGGCTCGGACAACTCGGCCAGCAGCCGGGACCGCACCGGGTCCAGCGAGACCTCGGCCGCGGCCGGATCCTCGATCACCGCCACATCCAACATGCCCGCAACACTTTCAGCGACAATATTGTTCGTCAAGGTGATCGAAATCGTCGGCATGGCGACCTGCGGCCGTACACCCCCGGGAAGCCGGCCCGCGGCCCGTTCCGAGGGAGAGCCGCCGACGGTCCGTCCGAGGTAGGCGGCGGTCGTGCACGCGTCCCAGCCTCCGGCCTCCCATATCGGGAGAGTCAACCCCACCCGCGAGGCCATCGGTCCGCCACCTGATCACGTACTCCCAGGAAAGAAACCTTTCTGTTAGCTTTCTCAGGTGGACTCTCGCGTGGTGAGCAGGGCCCGGGTGGCCTTGGCGATCACGTTCGCGGTCCACGGGGCGGTCACGGGCAGCTTCGCCACCCGCATCCCCTGGCTCCAGGACCACCTGCACGCGGGCCCGGGTGAGCTGGGTCTCGCGTTGCTGGCCCCCGCGGTCGGTGCTCTGGTGGCGATGCCGATGGCCGGGCGGATCCTCCACCGCTTCGGCGGGCGGGCGGCCACCCGGTGGCTCATCGCGCTGTGGTCCGCCGCGCTGGCCCTGCCCGCCCTCGCGCCCAACCTCGCCGTGCTGTGGTTCACGCTCCTGCTGTACGGGGCGGTGGCGGGCATGTGCGACGTCGCCATGAACGCGCAAGGGGTGGTGGTCGAGCAGCGGACGGGCCGTTCGATCATGTCGGGGCTGCACGGGATGTGGAGCGTCGGCGGCCTGGCGGCGGGCGCCATAGGCGTGCTGGCCGCCCATCTCGGCGTGGACGCCCGCGTCCACCTGGGCGTCATGGCCGTGGTGCTGCTCGCGGTCGGGGGTGCGGTCGGGCCTCTCCTGCTGGACGTGCGGGCGCTGGAGGGCGAGGCGGCTCCTCCGAGGTTCGTGCTGCCCTCCCGGCACGTGCTCGTCCTCGGCCTGATCGGTTTCTGCGCGGTGTTCGCCGAGTCGACCAGCCAGGACTGGTGCGCCGTCTACCTGCGGCAGGTCACCGGGACCTCCGCCGGGGTGGCCGCCGCGAGCTACACCGCGTTCGCGTTCACCATGGCGGCCGGGCGGCTCTGCGGGGACATGGTGGTGCGCCGGCTGGGCGCGGTGACGTCCCTGCGGATCAGCGGGCTGCTCGCCACGCTGGGCGCAGCCCTCGTCGTGATCGCCCGCACCCCGCTGCCGGCGATCACCGGGTTCATGCTCATCGGGCTCGGGGTGGCGGTGGTCGTGCCGCTGGTGTTCGGGGCGGCCGGCAACGTCGCGCCGACGCCGGGCGAGGGGGTGGCGGGGGTGGCGACGATTAGCTACACCTCGGGATTCGTGGCGCCCAGCGCGATCGGCGGCATCGCGGCCCTCAGCAGCCTGCCGGTCTCGTTCGTGCTGGTGACCGTCCTCATGGTCGCGGTGCTGATGAGCGCGGGCGTGCTGGCACGGCACCAGGTCTCCAAGGAGACCGAGCCGGCCACGGCCGCGTGACCTCGTTGACCGTCCCCGGCACGCCCGCCGTGTCGCGAGAGGTGAACGAGGGCGTTCCCCCCCGCGGGCCCGCCCACGCCCTGGGCCCGCGGGCGTGTCAGCCCTCGGGGTACGGCCGGGCGGCCCGTTCCCGCCATTCCCAGCCGGCCCTGTCCAGACGCTCGTAGTAGTGCAGGAACCTGGGGAGGTCCTCGGTAAGGATCTCCTCGCGGGACGCCGGTCTGCCGCCGTTGATGAACCGCATGACCTCGGGGTCGTCGTGCAGATCGAACAGGTCGTCCACGTCGGCTTCGGTGAACGGCCGCAGCGCCAGCCGCTCTGTCTTCAGGAACACGCCCGTCATCCCCGGCCCCGCAACAGGGCCTCGGCGATGGCCGTCTGCACCGGTCGCAGGGCGGTCTCTCCGTCCTTGACGTCCCACAGGCCGTTCTGCAGCACCCGGCCCAGGGTCCAGGCGGTCGCGCGCCGCCGGTCGAGCCCGAGGATCTCGGTCATCAGGTCGAAGCGGCGCCGTACGGCACGGGGCACGTCACCGGTCGCCACGATGTCGTCCCACCGGTTGTCCAGAGCGGGCAGGAGGTCGAAGCCGGGATCGCCGGCGAGGGGCTTCGGGTCGATGGCGAGCCACGGCTCCCGCCCGGTCGACGGATGGGCGGCCAGGACGTTGTCGTAGTGCAGGTCCCAGTGGAGCAACCGGTCGCCGGGCTCCCCCAGCACCTCGCGGACGGAGGCCGCGCACGTCTGCAGCAGCCGCCGGTCCGAAGGGTCACGCAGGGACGGCAGGGCCTTCGGCAGCTCTTCCACCATGGCGGCGGCGATCTCGGCCAGGGTCCGCATGCCGTCCGGAGCGGGCAGGGCCACCAGGCGGGCCAGCAGCCCGGCGAGGATCCGCAGGGCCACGGTGTCGTCGGGGAGCGACGAGAGCGGCCGGGCGGCCTCGAGGCGCTCCAGCAGCATCGTGCCCGTGCCCGGATCATGGTCGAGCAGGTTGACGGCGCCGTTCCCGGCCCAGGCGCGCAGGGCCACCGGCTCCCCGCGGCTCTCGTCGTCGGCCGGTTGGAGCTTCAGGGCCGCGGGCGTGCCGTCGGCGCGCAGCACAGGGAGCACGAGCGCGGCCACACCGTGCGCCGGCCGCCCGTCGGGGCGCAGCCGCCACCGATCCAGGAACAGGACGGCCAGGTCCGGCAGCCCGGCGACCCACCTGCGGCCTGACTCGCCGTTGTACCTGCTCTGGGACGCGGCCAGCGCTTCAGGGACGGTGATCACGTGTGGCGGCTCCTCGGACCTCCGGATGCCGGCTCTCCCTCACCCTAAAGGTGATCACGCCCCGCATGTGATGTCACCGGAGCGAGGTGGTGCCGCTCATCGCGGGACGGCGGCGGTGCGCCGCGGGGGCGGGCGGGGTACGGGACCGGGGGGTGACGACGGAGACCAGACGGGATGCCGCTCCGGGTCCGGGTTTCGAGTGAAGACGGGGCCATGGTTCCGGGGTTCGCTTGGGCGGGGGTGTTGATGAGTGCGCGTGCCTGGGTGGCCTTCGCGGTCGTGTCGGTGCTGTGGGGAATCCCTTACCTGCTCATAAAGGTCGCGGTGGACGAGGGCGTGCCGCCCGGGTTCGTCGCGTGGGTGCGCGTCGTGCTGGCCGCTGCCGCGCTGCTGGTCTTCGCTCCGCGCGCGGGGGTGCTGAGCGTGCTGCGCGGCAGGGCGCGCTGGGTCGGGGTGTTCGCGCTGAGCGAGATCGTCGTGCCGTTTCCCCTGATCGCGATCGGGGAGCAGCACGTGTCCTCCTCCCTCACCGCGATCCTCATCGCCGCCGCGCCGCTCTTCGTCGCCCTGCTGGCCCTGCGCTTCGACGCGAGCGAGCGGGTGCGCGGCAGGCGGCTGGCCGGGCTCGTCATCGGGCTTGGTGGCGTGGTCGCGCTGATGGGGGTCGACGTCGCGGGGCGGGCGGCCGAGCTCTTCGGGGCCGTGGCCATCCTCACGGCCGCCCTCTTCTACGCCACCGGGCCGATGGTGCTGAAACGCCACCTGTCCGGGGTCGATCCCCGGGCGTCCATGGGCGCGACCCTGATCCTGGCGTCGCTGCTACTGTCCCCGGCCGCCGTGCTGACGCCGCCGGCCACCATGCCCACCCCGCCGGCGATCGCCGCGCTGCTGGTCCTGGGGCTGCTCTGCACGGCGGCGCCGCTGGTCCTCTACACCGTGCTCATCGCCGAGGCGGGGGCCGGTCGCGCGGTCCTGATCACGTACGTGAACCCGGTCGTGGCGGTGGCACTGGGGATGATGATCCTCGGTGAGCGTCCGGGGGTGGGGGCGATCCCGGGGTCGCTGCTGATCCTTGTGGGCTCGTGGCTGTCGGGCGGCGGGCGGCTGCCCTCGCGGCGCCGGCCGGTTCGCCGCGCCGTCGCGCCCGAGGCGGGCGGCGGGCGCACGACGGACGCGCTCGACGCCACTCCAGGGGGTCCCTCCCCCGGCGGCCCGTGAAGGCGGCCAGCGGACGCGCGTCCGTCCTCACACGCCGGGGACGACCCCGCGGTCGACGGCGGCGAGGAGACCCCGCAGGGCGCTGTCGAACTCCGCGGGCCGTTCCAGGTTCGGCATGTGCGCGGCGCCGTCGACCACGGCCAGCGTCGCCCCGGGGATGCGCCGGCGCATGAACTCCGCGTCGGCCACCGGAGTGAACTCGTCGTCCCGTCCGGCCACGACCAGCGCGGGCACCGCGATCTCGGGGAGCAGATCGCCGTAGTCGGGACGCTCGGCGCGACCTCGCAGCGCCGCCGCGGCACCTTCCGGCGGCGCCGAGCGCATCATGCCGAGCACGTGCGCGGCCACGTCGGGCAGTGCCTCGATGTTGTACGGGGCGACCATCTTCGGCAGCACCTCCTCGGCATAGGGCCCCATACCCTCGCGAAGAAGGCGGTCGGCCTGGGCCGCGCGCAGCTTCCTGCCCTCACCGGTCTCGGCCTGGGCGAAGGTGTCGGCGAGCAGCAGCCCGCGTACCCGGCCCGGGAACAGGCGGTGGAACTCCATCACGATCTGCCCGCCCATCGACAGCCCCCCGATCACCACCTCACCCACCCCGAGATGATCGAGCAGTGCGGCGACGTCGCGCGCGAACGTCTCCAGCGGGGTCTTCCCGGGGACCACGGTGCTCTCGCCGTAGCCCCGCAGGTCAGGTGCGATCACCCGCAGCCGGGGGCCGGCGAGGGCGGCGACCTGCGGCGCCCACATCGAACGGTCGAACGGGTGACCGTGGACCAGCACCAGTGGGGCGCCCTGGCCCTGGTCGTCGTACCCGACGGTGATCCCGTTGACCGAGGCCCTGCTCACAAGCCCACTTCCTCCCGCTCCGGCGCTTCGCGGTCCCGCGCTGACGGCGATGCTAGGCCGGGGAACACCCTCAGTGCAATATCATCATTGCTCTCGGTGCAATCCAGGACTTTGCGATCGATGAGGTGACCTCATGGAGGACTATCGGCTGATCGCCGACGCCGTGGCCGCCGACATCGCCGCCGGGCGGCTGCGCCCCGGAGACCGGCTGCCGCCGCAGCGGGCGTTCGCCCGGCGGCGGGGCATCGCCGGCTCCACGGCCGCTCGCGTGTACGGCGAGCTGGCCAGGCGCGGGCTGGTCGTCGGCGAGGTGGGGCGCGGCACGTTCGTACGGGCGGGCGAGCGGTCACCCGGCCCCGCGCTGGTCGAGCCGGGAAGCGCCCGCGTCGACCTGGAGCTCAACTACCCGATCGTGGCCGAGCAGCACGCTCTGCTCGCCGAGGGGCTCGGCCGCCTGCTGCGCCCCGATGTCCTGGCCTCGGCCCTGCGGCCGGTCGGCCCGTCCGGCACGCCCGAGGCCCGCGACGCGACGGCCCGGCTCCTGGCCCGCGGGGGCTGGGAGCCGGACCCGGCGCGCGTGCTCTTCGCCGGGAACGGC
>NZ_JBFBIK010000192.1:0-8421 GCF_040685555.1 Sphaerisporangium sp. NPDC088356 | reverse complement strand
CACGGTGGTGGTCACGGCCGCCGGGCCGAACAGGCGGGAGCGCGTCAGTCCAGAGCGCCCACGGTCGCCGTCTCCTTGGCCGGGTCGTCCGGCCCGGAGGCCCCGGCGGGCGCCTCGGGACCGCCGCGCAGCGGGATCTCCTTGACGAAGGCCGCCAGCAGCGGCACCAGGACCGCGAACAGGATGGCCCAGAAGAACACGCTGGAGATGGACGAGGCCAGCGACTCAAGGAAGCCGGTCCTCACCTGGACGGGGAGATGCGACAGCGACGTGGGGTCGAGCCGGCCACCGCCGCCCTCCGCCATCTTCGTGGCCTGCGGGCCGAGCTTCTCGGTCAGGTTGGACGTGAGCTGGTTGTTGAAGATCGCTCCGAAGAGCGACACCCCGAACGATCCGCCGATGGACCGGAAGAAGGTCGAGGCGCTGCTCGCCACGCCCAGGTCCTTCTGCTCGACGCTGTTCTGCGCGATCAGCATCGTGGTCTGCATGAGACCGCCCATGCCGAGGCCGAGAACGGCGATGAACAGGCCGGTCTGCCAGCTGGGAGTGTTGACGTCCTGCAGCGAGAGCAGCCACATGGCGACCGCCATGAGCACGCCGCCGGCGATCGGGAAGATCTTGTACTTGCCGGTCCTCGTGATCGCCTGGCCGACGAAGAGCGAGACCACCATGGCCGCCGCCATCATCGGGAGCAGCAGAAGGCCCGAGTTGGTCGCCGAGGCGCCCTGGACGGTCTGCTGGAACAGCGGCAGGAAGTTGATCGCGCCGAACATCGCGAACCCGAGCAGGAAGCCGATCAGCGAGATCAGGGTGAAGTTGCGGTTCTTGAACACGTGCAGCGGCATGATCGGCTCGGGGACCCGGCGCTGGACCGGGACGAACAATGCGAGCGTGACCACGGCGACGGCCACGAGGCCGAGGATCTGCCAGGAGCCCCAATCGTACTGGTTGCCGCCCCAGGTGGTGATCAGCACGAGAGCGGTGATGCCCACGCCGAGCAGTCCCGCGCCCAGCCAGTCGATGCGGTGCTCCGTGCGGTACTTCGGCAGGTGCAGCCGGAAGACCAGCCAGATGAAGGCCACGGCGCCGATGGGCAGGTTGACGTAGAAGGCCCAGCGCCAGTTCAGGTGGTCGGTGATGAAGCCGCCGACCAGCGGGCCGGCGATCATCGCCAGCGACATCATCGCGGCCATGATGCCCTGGTAGCGGCCACGCTCGCGGGGCGGGACCAGGTCGCCGATGATGGCCATGGCGTTGACCATGAGGCCGCCGGCGCCGAGACCCTGGATGGCGCGGAAGGCGATGAGCTCGCCCATGCCGCCGGAGGTGCCTCCGAGCAGGTCCGACCCGGCCATGCCGCACAGCATCGAGCCGACCATGAAGATGGCGATCGACGCCAGAAAGATCGTCTTGCGGCCGTAGAGGTCGCCGATCTTGCCCCAGATCGGCGTCGAGACCGTGGTGCCCAGGACGTACGCTGTGACGACCCAAGAAAGGTGTGCCAGGCCGCCGAGCTCACCGACGATGCGCGGCATGGCGGTGCCGACGATCATGTTGTCCAGCATGGCCAGGATCATGGCGAGCATGAGTCCCGGCAGGACGACCATGACCTCCCGCCGACGACCTGGAACGGGTTCGGCCCCGGTCTCCGTCATTCTTTGCGCCCCCTTGGCAGTGGTTACTTACTTGCCGACCGGCTAGTGACTATACTCCAAGGTAGATAGCTTACTTGCCGACCGTCAAGTTAATTAGGGGATACAGGGAGCGTCTGAGGAGTCATGAGGGAAACCACCGACACGCGTGCTCGCATCCAGGAGATCGCCCTCAAGCTCTTCACCGAGCAGGGCTACGAGGCGACATCGCTGCGGGAGATAGCAGAATCCCTCGGAGTCACCAAGGCCGCGCTCTACTACCACTTCAGGACCAAGGACGACATCGTGGCGAGCCTGGCCGAGGACCGGCAGGCCATGGTGGAACGCCTGATCGAGTGGGGCCAGGACCAGCCCCGCACGATCGAGACCAGGCGGGAGTTCGTCCGGCGCTACGCCGACGAGCTCTACGGCAGCCACCACCACGCGTTCATGAGGTTCATGGAGCGCAACCAGACGGCGCTGCGCACTCACCCCAAGGTCGAGAAGATGCGCAACCTCATGACCAGCCTCGTGGGCGTCCTGTGGGACGAGGGCGACTCCACGGCCCAGCGCCTGAGGAGCTCGATGGCGATCTTGACCCTGCACGCCGCCTGGATCCTGCTGAAGGAAGAGGACCTCGGCGACGAGGAGCGCAGGGCCGCGGCCCTGGAGGTCGCGCTGGAGCTCATCGAGCCCCGCCCCACCGGCCACTGACGGGTGTCACCCGGGCACGCTCATCTGACGGCTCCGTTGAGGAAGACGTCGACGAGCTCGTCCAGGCCGGCGGGGGCCGTGCCGACCGGGAAGCGCGGGCGGCTGAACAGCATGCCGAGGAAGATCGCCGCGAGGCGCTCGGGAGGCAGGCGGAGGGAGTCCCGCTCGGGCTCGAACAGGTCGGCGACGGCCTCCACGGTCCGGGCCGCCGAGGCGTCCCGGCCGAGGGGCACCGGCCGGTCGTGGCCGCCGTCCTTGGCCTCCGTGCCGCCGCCCGCGGCCGGGGCTCCCCTGCCCGCCTCCTTGCCGGGCTCGGGGCCGCGCTGGTAGGGGTCCGGCCTGCCGCGCCGTACACCCGAGGCGTGGAGCGCGCCTATGACCGACCCCATCCGGTCGAGGTGGGCTCTCAGCGCCTCGGCGGCCTCGGTGAGCCGGGCGGCGAGGGGCTGGTCGAGCGGCACTGCCCCGATCTCCTCCAGCACGTGAGCGGGGTTGAGCGCTTCCAGCACGCAGGCGTTCAGCAACTCCTCCTTGTCGGCGAACACCCTGAAGATGGTCGCCTCGCCGATGGCGGCGGCCTTGGCGACCTCGGCGGTCGTCACGGCCGCACCGCGCTCGGCCACCAGGGGTAACGCCACCTTGACGATCATTTCGCGTCGTTGTTCCGGGCTCATTCCCGGTGCCCTGCGCCGGGCCTTCGTCTCTGTCATGTCGTCAACAGTACGGAGTGAGTACTCACTCCGTCAAGCGATGATGGACACTTTCGCGACGCCGTACGGGCGAGATGCGGGCCCGATCAGCGCGTGCACCAGGTTTGAAGCGAGACATCCGAGGAAGCGAAAAAGGACGGTTCACGCGAAACCGCTCGGGCGGAGACGTACGAGAGCCGTGGATCGCATCACTGCCGGGCGCGCCGGGGGGGCGCGACCTGGGCGGTCACCGAAGGAGGACCAGAGGTTGAGCATTTCCGGCTACGGCCGAGCGGCGAGGTGGCCACGGCTGAGCACGCGCTCATGGTTCAGCGGCACTATGGCGATCACGACTCTCCTGCTGACCGTCTCCGCCGGGCTCGGCACCTGGGCGCTCCACCGCACCACCCTGGCCTCCGACGAGCTGACCGAGCGCATCACCCCTGCGCTTCTGGCGTCCGAGCGGCTGCGAAGCGCCCTGCTCGACCAGGAGGCCGGTGTGCACGGCTACGTCCTCAGCGGGCGGCCGGAGTTCCTCACCGGCTTCGAACAGGGCATCACGCAGGAGCAGGCCGCCGTCGATTCCCTGAGGCGGTCGATCGCGGGGAGCCCGCTGCTCGCCGACCTCGACGAGATCGAGCGGCGCGCCGAATCCTGGCGCACGGGCTACGCGCGACCGGTCGCGGACGCGGTCCGGACGCAGGGGCCGGGCGCGGTCGGGCCCGGCCAGGTGGAGGACGGCAAGGCCTCGTTCGACCGGATCCGCGCCGGCATCTCCGACCAGGCGGCGAACCTGTCGCGGGCACGGGCGGCGGCGGCCGTGGACCTCGACGTGGCGTGCCTGTGGCGGAACATGGTCTTCGCGGCCATCCTGGCGATGTTCGTCCTCACGCTCCTGTTCGTCGCCCTGCTGCTGCGCTACGCGGTGCTCCGTCCCCTCGACCGTCTCGGGGCGGCGTCGCGGCGGGTCGCCGACGGGGACTTCGACCACACCATCGACATCAGAGGGCCGAGTGACATCACGATGCTCGCCGCCGACGTGGACGCCATCCGGCGGCGCATCTCGGCCGAGCTCGCCATCTCCCGCGACGCTCAGCAGCGCCTGCAGGCGCAGACCGACCTGCTCAGCGAGCAGACCGACGAGCTGCGCAGGTCCAACGCCGAGCTGGAGCAATTCGCCTACGTCGCCTCCCACGACCTCCAGGAGCCCGTGCGCAAGGTCACGGTTTTCTGCCAGCTGCTGCAGAACCGGTACGCCGCCCAGCTGGACGAGCGGGCGATCGAGTACATCTCCTTCGCCGTGGACGGCGCCAAGCGGATGCAGTCGTTGATCGCCGAGCTGCTGGCGCTCTCGCGGGTGGGGCGCGGGCAGAGCGAGCGGGTGCCCGTCCCGCTGGACCAGCCGCTGGACCGCGCTCTGGCCAACCTGGAGACGCTGACGGAGGAGTCCGGGGCCGTGGTCGTACGGCCCGAGCTGCCCGAGGTCCTCGGCGACCCCACCCTGCTCACCATGCTGTGGCAGAACCTCATCGGCAACGCCGTGAAGTTCCGCTCCACCGACCGCGCACCCGAGGTGCGGATCAGCGTCGCCCGTGCCGGCGACCTCTGGGAGCTGTCGGTCGGCGACAACGGGATCGGCGTCGAGCCGAGGTTCGCGGAGAAGATCTTCGTCATCTTCCAGCGGCTGCACAACCGCCAGGACTACGAGGGGACGGGCATCGGCCTGGCCCTGTGCAAGAAGATCGTCGAGTACCACGGCGGGCAGATCCACCTCGACACCGAGCGCGGCGAGGGCACCCGCTTCGTCTTCACCCTCCCCGCTTCCGACGCCGGCCTCACCGAGCACCGCCCGGACCTCGCCACCGTGCCGGACGTCAGGTCCCCGGGAGCCCCGGTGACCGGCTGAGGAGGGTCTTCGGCCGAACGCGAACCGGCCCCGGCCGGTCCTAGGCCTGGACGTACACCAGCGGGCCGGGCGAGACGGCGGCCTGGCCGGCCGTCGCGCCCGCGACCCAGGAGGTGAACTTCTCCACCCGCGCGACGTCGACACCAACCTGGACGGCCACGTCCGCGCCGTAGGAGACCTCACGTACGACGTGGCCGGCCGCGCGCAGGTCGTTCTCCAGCCGACCGGCCTGGGCGTGCCCGACGCGGACGGTCATGACCCTGGCAGGGACCATGGTGAGGATCTCGGCTCCGTCCAGCGTCTCGGTGACGGCGCCGCCGTACGCCCGGGCGAGGCCGCCTGCGCCGAGCAGGATGCCCCCGAAGTAGCGGGTCACCACCGCGATCACGTCGGCGAGGCCGCGCCGGTTCAGCACCTCCAGCATCGGGATGCCCGCCGTGCCGGACGGCTCGCCGTCGTCGTCGCCCCGCTGGATCCGCCGGTCGCCGCCGATGACGTACGCCG
The DNA here is from genome assembly GCF_040685555.1 of Sphaerisporangium sp. NPDC088356. Classification (NCBI taxonomy): domain Bacteria; kingdom Bacillati; phylum Actinomycetota; class Actinomycetes; order Streptosporangiales; family Streptosporangiaceae; genus Sphaerisporangium; species Sphaerisporangium sp. NPDC088356. The sequence goes on along the minus strand of NZ_JBFBIK010000192.1, from coordinate 2,977 downwards.
AGCAGGTGTGCCGCGCCGCGTGGTGGGCCTTCCTGCGCGCGGCCACGAACTCGGCCGCCTGGCTCTCGGCGGTGACCGGCATGAGCGCGCAGATGAACCTGGAGCGCCTGACCTCGGTCTCGTGCTCGGTGAACCCGCTGACGGTGAGGTACGGCTCGGCCATGCGGACAGGTTAGCGCCGGCCTCTCCCCCGGCCCCCGCGGGATCCGCGCCCCTGGCGCCGGCCCGAGCCGCGCGCGTGCGGCGTCCTCAGAGGGAAGAGGGCCTGCCGCCCGCTCCGAAGTGGGTCTCGTGGGCCCACAGATGCGCGCATCCCGGGCACTGCACGTGCAGGACGCTTCCGGTGATGCTGAGCAGGTAGCGCCAGTGGTCCCCGCAGTTGCGGCCCGAGCCGCAGTCCGTGCAGTCCCTGTCGTCCAGGCACCTCGGGCAGGAGATCCAGGCCCGGCGGGCGATGTCGGCGTGGGGGTCAATCGGAAGCACGGCCCGCCTCTCGTCGCGGCAGCACACCTGCGTCCACGAGCATGTCGTAGGTCTCGCGCTGCCGCTCGTCGAGACCGGAGTAGAGGAGGTCGTACGCCTCCTCCTCGGCCCGCATGACCGCCACGGGATCCCAGCCCGGGCCCAGCGCGGCGACCACCTCGGCCCGCCTGCGCGCCTCGTGAAGCGCGAGGTCCATCTCGAAGACGATGTGCTCGCGACCGCCGTCGTGGCTCATGAGGAGACTTCCCGTAGAACGATGAACAGAGATGACGTGATCGGCGGACCGCGGCATCCCGTATCCCTGGGGACGGGGCGGGGCCGCCTGCTTTTTGATCACGCGGGGCCTCCCTTGGCGCGGAAGACCCCGAACGGACACTTTCGTGCCCGGTTACATACCATATGTCGCCTTTAGGGTATTTAACCGTCTCGGCGCGGCAAAGCCTCGTGATGCTGCTCACGGTGCGCCCTACGCGACGTCACTGGGGCAACCGGCGCTGGGCGGGTTGCTCGCCGCTCTCAGGGACGCGCCGAGGGGCGACCAGCTCCGATACCGGCTCAGGGGGCCGCGGTCTCGCCTGAGACCTGGTCCACGGGCGCGCCCGTACCCGGCTCGGCGGTTTCGGCCGAACACGGGCCGGCGGTTTCGAGCTGGGCGACGCCGCCCGGCCCGAAGGCGTCGTGGGCGATGCGGCCGAGGACCCGGTTGGCGATCGACGTCAGGATCTCGATCTCGTCCGGGGTCAGGACGTCGACGAAAAGGCGCCGCACGGTCTCGACGTGGCCGGGAGCGGCGGTCTCGATGACGGAGCGCCCCTCGGGGGTCAGGCGGATGACGGTGCCGCGCGCGTCCCCCGGGCAGTCCTCACGGCAGATGAGGCCGCGCTGCTCCATGCGGCGAAGCTGGTGGGAGAGCCGGCTGCGGTCCCAGCCGACCACCCCGCGCAGCTCACGGGCGCGGATCCTGCCACCGGGCGCCTCGGACAGCGGCACGAGAAGCTGGTAGTCGGCCATGGACAGTCTCTCGCCGTTGAGGTGCCGCTCCATCGCGCTGTCGAGCTGGCGGCGCATGCTCCCGAAGGCACGCCACATGCGCTGCTCACGCTCGTCGAGCCAACGGGTCTCAGTCACATCGGCGATCCTACCGAATGTTGACGCATCAACATCTTTCGATTAACTTGCTGATGCATCAACATCGCGCGAAACCGCAGGTGAAGCGCACCCAAAGCCGTTTTATAGGGAGTACCCATATGTCGACGAGCACCCTCAGCCCCGAGCTCACCGGCCAGTACCAGATCGACACCTCGCACAGCCGCCTCGGCTTCGTCGCCCGCCACGCGATGGTCACCAAGGTCCACGGCGCCTTCAACGAGTTCGAGGGCACCGCCTACCTCGACGCGGCCGACCCGTCGAAGTCGCACGCCAAGGTGACGATCGACGTCGCCAGCGTCGACACCCGCAACGACCAGCGCGACGGCCACCTGCGCACCAACGACTTCTTCGACGCCCCGAACTTCCCGGTGATCACCTTCGTCAGCACCGCCGTGGAGCAGGTCGGCGCGACGGAGTTCCGGCTCACGGGCGACCTGACCATCAAGGACGTCACCCGCTCGATCAGCATCGACTTCGAGTACACCGGCTCGGCCAAGGACGCCTACGGCGCCGAGCGCGCGGGCTTCGAAGGCCGGACCGTCGTCAACCGCAAGGACTTCGGCATCAACTTCAACGCGGTGCTGGAGGCCGGCGGCGTCATGGTCTCCGAGAAGATCACCCTTGAGTTCGACATCTCCGCCGTCAAGGTCACCCCCGCCGCCTGACCCCGCCGCCTTCTACCTATCAGGACAACGTCACAGCATCATGAAACTGGCAATCATCACCGGAAGCACCCGCATGGGACGCAAGAGCGAGGTCATCGCTCGGTGGGTCCACGACATCGCGTCCAAGCGCGGTGACGCGGACTACGAGGTCGTGGACATCGCCGACTTCGACCTGCCGCACTTCGACGAGGCTCTGCCCCCGGCCGCCGGTCAGTACGGCAAGGCGCACACCGCCGCCTGGGCCGCCAAGATCGGGACCTTCGACGGCTACGTCTTCGTCACCCCCGAGTACAACCACGCGCCGTCCGGCGTGCTGAAGAACGCCATCGACTTCCTGTACGCCGAGTGGAACGACAAGGCGGCGGGGTTCGTGGGCTACGGCGCGTCCGGCGGGACGCGGGCGGTCGAGCACCTGCGAATGATCATGGCCAACCTGAAGATCGCCGACGTCCGCGCCCAGGTCGGGCTGTCGCTGTTCACCGACTTCACCGACATGACGGCGTTCACACCGGCCCCCCACCAGGAAGAGGCGGTCAACGCCATGCTCGACGAGGTCGTGTCCTGGAGCGGCGCGCTGAAGACGCTTCGCGACTCCTCGCCGGACAGGGCCGCGGCCTGACCGGAAGTCTCCACGCCTGCCGCCGCGTCCTTCCGTCGTGCCGTCGCCTCTTCGGCGCGGC
>NZ_JBFBIK010000191.1:0-8424 GCF_040685555.1 Sphaerisporangium sp. NPDC088356 | reverse complement strand
ACCCGGATGCCGTCTTCATCTTCCGGGCCGCCACCCTCACCACCGCGAACGCCAGATGGTGGTCCGCGAGGATTCCCTGACGCTCTTCGGCTTCGGCACCGACGACGAGCGCGCGGTCTTCGAAATGCTCCAGACCGCGTCGGGTGTGGGCCCGAGGCTCGCCCTCGCCATGCTCGCCGTGCACGCGCCGAACGCCCTTCGGGTCGCGGTCGCGAGCGCCGACGTCAAGGCGCTCACCCTGGTCCCCGGCATCGGGCAGAAGGGCGCGCAGCGCATCATCCTGGAGCTGAAGGACAAGCTCGGCACGCCCGACGCGGCCGTGGCCGCCGCGCTCAACGGGCAGGCCAAGAAGCCCGCGTGGCGCGAGCAGGTGCATTCCGGCCTCGTCGGCCTCGGCTACTCCTCAAGGGACGCCGACGAGGCGATCGCGATCGTCTCCTCCGAGGCCGACGCCGAGCTGGCCGCCGGGCGCACCCCTGCGGTCGCGGCGCTGCTGAAGGCGGCCCTGCGGGCCCTGAGCGTGCGATAGGGGCCCTGTATGAGCCTGGAGAGAGATCTTGTGTCGCCGGACGCCGAGGGCGACGAGCAGGCCATCGAGTCGGCGCTGCGTCCCAAGCGGCTGGGCGAGTTCATCGGCCAGGGCCGGGTGCGCGAGCAGCTCTCCCTGGTGCTCGAAAGCGCGGTGCGCCGCAACCGGCCGCCCGACCACGTGCTGATGAACGGCTCGCCCGGCCTCGGCAAGACCACCCTCGCCATGATCATCGCGGCCGAGCTCGGCATGCCCCTCAGGCTGACCTCCGGGCCCGCGCTCGAACGGGCGGGCGACCTGGCGGCGATCCTGTCGACCCTGTCCGAGGGCGAGGTGCTGTTCATCGACGAGATCCACCGCATGGCACGCCCCGCCGAGGAGATGCTCTACCTCGCCATGGAGGACTTCCGGGTCGACATCGTGGTGGGCAAGGGGCCGGGGGCGACCGCGATCCCGCTGGAGATCGCCCCGTTCACTCTGGTGGGCGCCACGACCCGCGCGGGCCTGCTGCCCGCCCCGCTGCGCGACAGGTTCGGCTTCGTCGCCCATCTGGACTTCTACGAGGTCGAGGAGCTTGAGCAGGTGCTGCGCCGTTCGGCCCGCCTGCTGTCGCTCGACCTTCCCGAGGAGGGCGCGCACGAGATCGCGCGGCGCTCGCGTGGCACGCCCCGCATCGCCAACCGCCTGCTCAGGCGGGTCCGCGACTTCGCCGAGGTCCGCACCGACGGCCTCATCACCAGGGACATCGCCTCGGCCGCCCTCAACCTGTACGAGGTGGACGCCGAAGGGCTCGACCGGCTCGACCGGGCGGTTCTCCGCGCACTGCTTCGCAGGTTCGGGGGCGGTCCCGTCGGGCTGTCCACGCTGGCCGTGGCCGTGGGGGAGGAGCCCGAGACCGTCGAGGTCGTCGCCGAGCCCTTCCTCGTACGGCAGGGCCTGCTCGCCCGCACGCCCCGGGGCCGGGTGGCCACGGCCTCAGCCTGGGCCCACCTCGGCATGACCCCTCCGCCGGACGCCTTCGGCGCGATGAGCCACCCGATGCTCTTCGACGATCCCGGTCCGGTGACCTGATCTCAGCCCGATCTCAGCCCGTGAAGCCGGAACTTCGCGACAATTCGGTCTCGGCTGTCCGTCCGGTCTCCGGGCGTCACCGTGACCGCCGGATCCCGTCCTGACTGATGGACTTGACAGCGATCTCCGGCGGCTCGGTCGCCTCGCGGTGACCGTCGCCCCTGGTCCGGCCCCGTCCGCCCGGCGTACCGCCTGCTCCGGCGGTGGTCGCGCGACCCGCCCGTCGACGACGGCTGAAAGTTTCAAGCCTGCCGTATCGGCTGGTCACAGATCGGTGACAACGGGAACTTTCCTGCGTGCCGGAGCGTGGGTTCGTTGCCGGGGTTTGACAAGCTCGCCTAAACTCCGTGGCTTGGCTGGCTGTGTACGCTGACATGATCAGAGTGTGGCCGTGCCGTTCGTCGCCAGACATCCGGCGCCAGGCCGGTCAGTTCTTAACCGGAAGGAAGCCCCGTGCAGGGCCTTGGATCGTTCGTGCCACTGATCTTGCTGGTCGTGGTCTTTTACTTCCTGCTCATCCGGCCGCAGCGCAAGCGGCAGCAGGAGCAGGCGCAGATGCAGAGCAGCCTCACGCCGGGCACCAGTGTCATGACCACCACCGGCCTGTTCGCGACCGTCTCCGCGGTCCAGGACGACGACGTGATCCTGGAGATCGCGCCCGGCGTCGAGACCCGGTGGACCAAGGCTGCCATCGGCCGCGTGCTGACGCCGGTCGAGGAGGAGACGGTGGACAATGGAGAAGGCGTCCGGGACACCGTCACCGACGAGACGGTGATCGACACCCCTGAGCACAGGGGAGACGAGGGCTCGACTAATCAGAAGTCCTGAGTAGGCTCACCGCAAACCCCTTGACGAAAGAACTGACCACCAGTGGCCCCATCGACCAGCAGCCAGAGTAGGCCGGGACGCGTGCTCCTGGCGCTCCTGGCACTCATCCTCGCCATGGGCGCGACGATGCTCCTTCAAAAGGCATTCGTCCCGAAGTTCGCACTCGATCTCGCCGGCGGGACCACGGTGACGCTGTCACCGGTCACGCAGAGCGGCGCGGCTCCCTCCCAGGAGAGCCTCGACCTGGCCGTCAACATCATCCGTGAGCGGGTGAACGGCACCGGCCTCGCCGACGCCGACGTCGCCAAGTCCGGTGACAACATCATCATCTCCGTGGGCGGCGCGGGCACCGACGAGGTGGTAAAGAGCGTCGGCACCACGGCCGAGCTGCGCTTCCGTCAAGTGCTCGCGGTGGCCGCGGCCAACGCCGTGCCCGGCAAGCTGCCGACCGCCCCCGCGACGCCGGCGCCGTCCGGCAGCGGGAGCCCGGCGCCCACGGGCAAGAGCTCCTCGAAGCCGACCTCCTCGGCCAAGCCGTCGTCGACCGCGAACCCCGCGCCGAGCGGCACGCCCGCCGGCCGGGCCCTGTCCTCGGCGCTGACCGCCCCGACGCCCGCGCCTTCGGCCTCGGGCGACAAGGCGAAGCCGAGCGGCAAGGCGACTCCCGAGCCGAGCTCCTCGGCGGCCTCGGGCCAGCCGAGCGCCCAGCCGACGGCCCCCTCCGCCGAGGACCCGCTGGCAGGCGCCGACCTCACCGGCGTCGACCCCGCCGTGGCCGAGAAGTTCAAGACTCTCGACTGCACCGGGAAGGACCACGGCCAGGGCGTCCAGGACGATCCCGAAAAGCAGATCGTGGCCTGCAGCGACGACGGCACCGCCAAGTACGTCCTGGAGAAGGCCGCGGTGAAGGGCACCGAGGTCTCCGGCGCCACCTCGGGCGTCGACTCCACCACCGGCGAGTGGATCGTCTCGGTCAACTTCAAGAGCAAGGGCGCCAGCCAGTTCGCGCAGATCACCGGGCAGATCACCAGCGCCCCGCAGCCGCGCAACCAGCTCGCCATGGTGCTCGACGGCGTGGTCATCTCCGCTCCGGTCATCGAGGAGCCCATCCCCGGCGGCCAGGCCCGCATCTCCGGAAGCTTCACGCAGAAGACCTCCACCGACCTGGCCAACCAGCTGAAGTTCGGCGCGCTCCCGCTGAAGTTCAACCAGAGCTCGATCGAGGAGGTCTCCTCCACGCTCGGCGCCGACCAGCTGCAGGGCGGCCTGCTCGCGGGCGGCATCGGCCTCATCCTGGTGGTGCTCTACTCCCTGCTGTACTACCGGGGTCTCGGGCTTGTCGCGGTCGCGAGCCTCGGGGTGGCGACGATCCTGACCTACCAGTCGGTGGTCCTGCTGGGCCACAACGCGAACTTCCGCCTGTCGCTGCCGCACATCATCGGCCTGATCGTCTCGATCGGTATCACCGCCGACTCCTTCATCGTCTACTTCGAACGCATGCGTGACGAGATGAAGGAAGGCAGGCGCTCGCTCCGGGTGGCCGTCGAGGTGGCCTGGGTTCGCGCCCGGCGCACGATCCTGATCGCCGACGCGGTCATGTTCATCGCCGCTCTGGTGCTCTACTTCCTGGCCGTCGGCGGCGTTGCCGGGTTCGCCTTCGCCATGGGGCTCACCACCCTGATCGACATCATGGTGGTGTTCCTGTTCACCAAGCCGTTCGTCGCCGCGCTGGCGAAGCTGCCGTTCTTCGCCAAGGGCCACAAGCTGTCGGGCCTGGACGCCGAGCGCATGAGCCGCGAGCCGTCCGACGCCCGCACGACCGTTACGCAGGAGGGCTGATGTCGCGCATCGGCGTGATCGGGCGCCGTCTGTACCGCGGCGAGGTCGACATCGACTTCGTCGGGCGCTATAAGCTCTGGTCCACCGTGTCCGGGCTGCTTCTGCTCATCTCCATCGCCGGCCTGGTCATCCAGGGGCTCAACCTGGGCGTGGAGTTCAAGGGCGGCTCGGTCTTCAGCTTCGCCAAGTCGCCGTCGTCCTCCATCCAGGACGTGCGGTCCACGGTCGAGGGCGCGGGCGTCCACCAGGTCATCGTCCAGGACACCCGTACCCGCTGGCGGGTGACCACCGAGAGCCTCCCGGTCAGCGAGGTCAGCCGGGTCCAGAGCGTCATCTCCGACAAGTACAACATCCCGGGCGACCAGGTCAGCAAGCAGATCATCGGCGCGACGTGGGGCGGTGAGGTCCTCAACAAGGCCGTCATCGGCCTGATCGTCTTCATGATCGCGATCATCCTTTACCTCACGCTGGCCTTCGAGTGGAAGATGGCGCTGGCCGCGGTGGTCGCGCTGATCCACGACCTGGTCATCACCGCGGGCGTGTACGCCTGGTCGGGGTTCGAGGTGACCCCGGCGACCATGCTGGGCTTCCTCACGATCCTCGGTTACTCGCTGTACGACGCGGTGGTCGTGTTCGACATGATCAAGGAGGTCACCGCCAAGCTCGGCACGACCTCCAAGATGACCTACACCGAGGCCGCCAACAACGCGCTGAACCACACGCTGATCCGGTCGCTGAACACCTCGCTGGTCGCGATCCTGCCGGTGGCGGCGATCCTGTTCATCGGCACCACGCTGTTCGGCGCGGGCACGCTGAAGGACCTGTCGCTGGCCCTGTTCGTCGGCATGATCGTCGGCACGTACTCCTCGCTGTGCGTGGCGACCCCGCTGCTCGTGCGGCTCAAGGAGCGCGAGCCGAAGTACCTGGCGATCGCCAAGCGGCTCTCCACCAACAAGGGCGGCTCGGCCGTCAGAAACGCCGTGCCCGCCAAGGGCAAGGAGCCCGCGGCCGCCGCGAGCTCCACGTCCCCGGGCTCGTCCAACGGCGTGGTGGCCGCGAGCAAGCGTAAGAAGCGTTAGAACAGCGTTCCCCGCGACGCCCCCGTGATCTCACTGGTATCACGGGGGCGCTTCGCTGTCGTCTGGAAGGAACCCCCGCATGACCGACCTGACCACGACGATCCTCAGCAGGATCAGGGACGTGCCCGGCTATCCCAAGCCCGGCGTCGTCTTCAAGGACATCACGCCGCTGCTCGGCGACCACGCCGCGTTCTCCGCCGTGATCGACGCGCTCGCCGACGAACTGGACGTCGACAAGGTCGTCGGCATCGAGGCCCGGGGCTTCATCCTCGCCGCCCCGGTCGCCTGCAAGGCCGGCGCGGGGTTTGTGCCTATCCGTAAAAAGGGCAAACTCCCTGCCGAGACGCTCGAAGCGTCCTACGATCTAGAGTACGGCTCCGCCGTCATCGAAGTGCACCGCGACGCGTTCGCTCCGGGCGACCGCGTGCTCATCGTCGATGACGTGCTGGCCACGGGCGGCACCGCCCGGGCGGCGGTGGAGCTGGTCAGCCGTGCAGGCGCCGAGGTCGTGGGCGTTTCCGTGCTGATGGAGCTCGCCTTCCTCAAGGGCCGCGACCGTTTGGGCGACGTCGATGTACGCGCTTTGGTGGTCGTCTGATCCACTCCCGCGAGGTCGGTGCCCCCAGCGTGGATACACTGGAGAATCTGGACTCGACGTGAGGAGTCTGAGTGCCCCGTGATGTGGCCTTGCCCGAAGTGACCGACACCCCTGAGCCGGTTTCCGCGCCCGCGGACGAAACGGGTTTAGCCATGTCCGCAGGCACGGACGAGAAACCGGCGCCTGCCGTACGCCGCAGGCTTTCCCGGTTCGGGGGGCAATGGGGTGGCGCGATGAATCCGGTTCTGGAACCTCTGTTCAAGACGGTCCGGGCCACACACCCCAAGGCGGATCTGCGCCTGATCGAGCGTGCCTACGACGTCGCCGCCTACCACCACCGCGACCAGAAGCGGAAGAGCGGTGATCCCTACATCACCCATCCGCTCGCGGTCGCGACGATCCTCGCGGAGCTCGGCACCGACGACGAGACCCTGTGCGCCGCGCTGCTCCACGACACCGTGGAGGACACCGCGTACGGCCTCGACGAGCTGAGCGCCGACTTCGGCGAGAGCATCTCGCTGCTCGTCGACGGCGTGACCAAGCTCGACAAGGTCAAGTTCGGCGACGCGGCCCAGGCCGAGACCGTCCGCAAGATGGTCGTGGCGATGTCCCGCGACATCCGGGTGCTGGTCATCAAGCTCGCCGACCGCCTCCACAACATGCGCACCCTGCGCTACCTCCCGAGGCACAAGCAGGAGCAGAAGGCCCGCGAGACGCTGGAGATCTTCGCGCCGCTGGCCCACAGGCTCGGCATGAACACCATCAAATGGGAGCTTGAGGATCTGGCGTTCGGGATGCTCTATCCCAAGCGCTACGACGAGATCGCCCGCATGGTGTCCGAGCGGGCCCCGCGCCGCGACCTGTTCCTGCAGGAAGTGATCGAGAAGGTCTCCGCCGACCTGCGCGAGGCCAAGATCCGCGCGGCGGTCAAGGGCAGGCCCAAGCACTACTACTCGATCTACCAGAAGATGATCGCGCGCGAGGTCGCGTTCGACGACATCTACGACCTGGTGGGCATCCGCGTGCTGGTCGACACGGTCCGCGACTGCTACGCCGCGCTCGGAACGATCCACGCCCGATGGAATCCTGTGCCCGGCCGGTTCAAGGACTACATCGCGATGCCCAAGTTCAACATGTACCAGTCGCTGCACACGACGGTCATCGGGCCCGAGGGCAAGCCGGTGGAGCTGCAGATCCGCACGCGCGCGATGCACCACCGCGCCGAGTACGGCGTCGCGGCCCACTGGAAGTACAAGGAGGAGATGGGCACCTCCGGGCCGGCGGGGGCCCGCATGAAGTCCGCCGGCGACATGGCCTGGCTCCGCCAGCTGCTCGACTGGCAGAAGGAGACCGCCGACCCGGGCGAGTTCCTCGAGTCGCTGAGGTTCGACCTGTCGGTGTCGGAGGTGTTCGTCTTCACGCCGCGCGGCCAGGTGATCGCGCTTCCAGAGGGCGCCACGCCGGTCGACTTCGCCTACGCCGTGCACACCGAGGTCGGGCACCGGTGCATAGGAGCACGCGTGAACGGCCGCCTGGTGCCGCTGGAGTCGCGCCTGAGCAACGGCGACGCGGTGGAGATCTTCACCTCCAAGTCGCCCGACGCCGGCCCGTCCCGTGACTGGCTGAAGTTCGTCAAGAGCGGCCGGGCGCGCAACAAGATCCGCCAGTGGTTCTCCAAGGAGCGCCGCGAGACGGCGATCGAGGCCGGCAAGGAGGCCATCGGCCGCGCCATGCGCAAGCAGGGGCTCCCGCTGCAGCGCCTGATGTCCGGAGAGAGCCTCCTGGCCCTCGCCAGGGACCTGCGCTACCCCGACGTCTCCGCGCTGTACGCGGCCGTCGGAGAGGGGCACACGGCCGCTCAGGCGGTCGTGCAGAAGCTCGTGCAGTCGCTCGGGGGGGTCGAGGGCGCCGAGGAGGACATCGCCGAGGCCGCCGTCCCCACCAAGCTGCGGGGCAGGCCGCGCACCGGCACCAACGCCGGCGTCATCGTTGCGGGCGACTCCGACGTGTGGGTGCGGCTGTCGCGCTGCTGCACCCCGGTGCCCGGCGACGACATCGTGGGCTTCGTGACCCGGGGGCACGGCGTGTCGGTGCACCGCCTCAACTGCCCGAACATCGAGCAGCTGAGGTCCGAGCCCGACCGCCTGGTCGAGGTCAGCTGGTCGCCCAGCGACGACTCGGTGTTCCTGGTGGCCATCCAGGTGGAGGCGCTCGACCGGCCGCGCCTGCTGTCGGACGTCACCCGCATGCTGTCCGACCAGCACGTGAACATCCTGTCCGCCTCGGTCACCACCTCCCGTGACCGCACGGCGGTAAGCAAGTTCACCTTCGAGATGGGCGATCCCAAGCATCTGGGTCACGTGCTGAAGGCGGTGCGCAACATCCAGGGCGTCTACGACGTCTACCGCGTCACCAACTGATCGGCGATCAGGTGCCGGTTCCCGGCATCCCTTTTGTGCCATATGCCCACATTGTTCCGG
>NZ_JBFBIK010000190.1:0-8438 GCF_040685555.1 Sphaerisporangium sp. NPDC088356 | reverse complement strand
AGCTGACACAGAATTAGACCAGCTCAACTGCCTTGATCAAATTGACAGGTTCCGATGACCCCGCCGTCATCGAGGCGGCCGACTGGCGAGTGGACTCGTTGACCGAGTTGCCCGCGCTCTTGGCCGCGACGCGCTGAAGCGACCGTTCCTGCTGTCGCCGGCCGATCCGGCGAGGTACCGTGCTAGCCGAAGAACTCGTCCGGGCCGTTCACGCCTCTACCGGTCATGACCGGGAGCGGGCGGCCGGTCAGCTGGCGCTCGCCTACCGCGCAGCGGATGGCGTCGCGTTCAAGTACGGATATGTGGACTTGTCGGCGCGGCTCATCGAGCTGATGCGCTGGGCCGCCGACCAGAGTGGCGACGAGCTGGTGGTCGCCGCGGCGGCTTACGTCCGCACCGAGATCTTCTTCGCCGACCGGAACCTCGGCCCTGCCTTAAAGGCCCTGGAGGCGGCCGAGGCTCGAATCCAGTCCACCGCCACATCCGACTCCGCCGCCGCGTACGGCTCGTTGCATATGAGAGCCGCAGTCGTGGCAGCACGTTCGGGCAAGCCCGGCGCGGCGCGGGATCATCTGCGCGAGGCGAAAGAGGCCGCCGGCCTGGTGCGCGAAGGCGTTTACCACGGCACCGCCTTCGGCCGATCATCCGTGCGCATCCACGAGGTGGCCGTCGCCGTCGAGCTCGGGGACGGCGACGCAGCCGTGCGGGCAGCAGGCAACTGGGAGCCACCACTTCAACTGCCCGCCGAGCGGCGCTCGCACTACTACATCGACCTTGCCCGAGCGCAGCTGTGGACGGGCAGACGCCAGGAGGCGTTCACCTCTCTGCAGCACGCAAGGCGAATCGCGCCACAGCACACGCGTGAGCACCCGCAGGTCCGCGAGATGCTGACGACCCTGCTCAGACTGCAGCGGGCATCGCGAGACAGCCTGCCCGGTTTCGCGAGCTGGGCACGCGTGATCTGACGACTCGCACACTGCCACTCTTTGTGTCACTTGGCCCGTCGGCCGCTGACCACCCTTGAGTCGCCAACGCGATGAGGGATGGAGCCAGACGTGATCACGGGTGTGCCGGCGCAGGCGAGCGGTTGGGAAACGACGAGTCACTCGCGCGAATATCACGTGCTGGTGAAGGTCTTGCGGCCCGGTTGCGCCGCTCGTCGGGCTCGGGACGTCGTCCGTCAGGTGCTCGAAGCCGCGGGGGTCGACGTTGAAGGTGTGAGCGACGCGGAGAGCGCTGTGGCCGAGCTTGCGGCCAATGCCGAGACCCATGCACGCCGCCCGTACGAGCTGCGCATTGTCATGGTGGAGGGCTCGCCCACATGCTGTGAGGTCGTCGACGGCGAGGAGGACCTGGACGGCATCCCCATGATCCTGCGCGAGCTGAAGAGCTCTGACCCGATCGCCTTATGGTCCCAGGAGAGCGGGCGGGGTCTCCTCATGGTTCACAGGCTTTCCGCTGGACGCTGCACTGCCTGTTCCACCAGGACGTACACCACCGGAGCCTCCGGAAAGGCCGTCGGCTTCGCACTGCCCGAGAAGGGCAACCGGGATTCGGACTCCCCCGCTTCGCCGGTTCCTCGATACGGCGACAGCTCCCATTTCAGTTAGGGCAGTCCCGTTCCTCCGCACAGCCGAGGCGGATGCGGCCACGGCGCGGAACGTGGGCTCAATCCTCTCGAATGAGGCCGGAAGCGACCGCAGGTCAACCCGACTCCCGGCTGTGCTCGCTCCCTACACCCTGCTCACCCGATGCCCCTGACGGTCATGAAGGGAACCCAAAACCATGACGATCTTGACTGGTGACAGCGTTACCGAGCTCTTCACGGACGCGGTCAAGCTGGCCATACATGGCCAGCGCGTGAGCCCGCGTGGCATGGCAACCCGCGAGGTCCTCGACGTCGACCTGGCGCTGAGCCGGCCGCAGGCCCGGCTGCTGCTCGCGTCACCGGCCCGGGTGCTCAATGTGGCGTTCGCAGTCGCTGAGACGGTCTGGATCCTGTCCGGCTCCGACGATGAGTGGATCTATGACTACAACGGGCAGCTGCGGAAGTACGCAGACGACGGGCGCCTTCGCGGCGCCTACGGCCCCCGCATGCGCCGATGGGGAGGTCACCTCGACCAACTGGCGCAGGTCCTCGCCCTTCTCAAAGCCGACCCGGACTCCCGTCGAGCAGTGATCCAGCTGTACGACCCGGCGCGAGACTCCGCCGGACATCGTGATGTGCCATGCACGCTGGGCTTCCGCTTCCATCTGCGGCAGAAGCGGCTGCACATGTCCACGACGATGCGCAGTCAGGACCTGTGGACCGGCATGCCGTACGACCTGTTCTTCACCACCACATTGCATGAGCTGATGGCCGGATGGCTGGGCGTCGAGCTCGGCACTTACCGCCACCACGTTGATTCCCTGCACCTGTACGAGGACGACCTGGAACGCGCGGAGGCAGTGACATCGGTGGCCGGATCAGGCGACGAGCTGCCGGAACTCGCGGTGCCGTGGGAGGGGTTCGACGCGCTGCTCGCCGCCGTCCAAGGGGGTGCGGTGAGTGGCCATGCCGGGTGGGACGCCATGGCCAACGTCCTGAGCAGCTACCGGCTGTGGAAGGCCGGAGAGCGCGTGACCGCCCAGCACGTCGCCGATCAAGTATGCGGACCGCTCGGAGTCGGCCTCCGCGCCTGGTATGAGGAGCTGCGGGTGCGAGCCGGCCGTCCGGCGGCGGCCCGATGAGCCCGCTGACGTCACCACCCGCTGCGACGCTGCCGGCCGCTCTGGGCCTGTGCTCCTATACCCACGACTCGGCCGCCGCCCTGTTGGTGGGCGGCGAGCTGGTGGGGTTCGTCGAAGAGGAACGCCTGTCGCAGATCAAGCACACCGGCGCCTACCCGGCAAGAGCTGTGGACTGGTTGCTCGGCGAGGCCGGGCTCACCGCCGACGATATCGGGGTGGTGGCCTACAACTTCCACGGTCCGCGTTATCTGGGCGCTCTGCCCGGCACTATCGGCATGCTGGGCTCGGCGGCCACGCGCGGGCGGTTGCTGCCCCGAGCGCGCTCCTTCGTCAAGGTCGCCGCGCGCACCGTACGTCGCACGGTGACCTTGCAGCAGATGTTCCCGAGCGCACGGATTCACCCGATCGCTCACCACCGGGCCCATCAGTTGTACGCGTTCGCCGCCTCGGGATGGGAGAGCGCCGCCGTCCTGATCGTCGACAGCCTGGGCGAGACGCAAACCACCACCATCGCCGCCGCCCGGCAACGGGTTCCAGGGCGACCGCAGGTCCGTACTCTGCACGCCCTTCACGATCCGGCCTCGCTCGGCTACGCCTACGGCGCGGTCACGGAACATCTGGGCTGGCGGCGCGGGGATGAGGAGGGCACAGTGATGGCTCTGGCCGCGCTGGGCGATCCGGCTCGCTTCCGAGGGCTGTTCGCTGCCGGCATTCGGCTCACTCCCGACGGCTTCAATCTGGCCCCTTCCCTGTTTCTTCTCCGAGTCCTGTCGTCGGCCTACCCGCGGTTGTCGACACGTTTCGTCGAGGCCACCTGCCCACCTCGTGACCCGCACGCGCCGGTCGAGCAGGTCCATCGTGACCTGGCCGCCGCCCTGCAAGAGCGCACCGACATTGTCATGATGCATCTGGCTCGCCGTGCTCACGCCCGGACTCGGGCTCGCCGGTTGTGCGTCGGCGGGGGCGTGGCGACCAACTGCGTCAGCATCGGCCGCATCATCGAGGCGGGAGTCTTCGAGGAGGTGTTCGTCCCGCCCGCCCCGGGCGACGCCGGGACTGCGATCGGCGCGGCAGCCGCCGCGCATCTGGATGGGAACGACACTCCGCTCTCAGGCATCACCAGAGCGTGTTTCCTGGGTCCGTCCTACCGCGATGGCGACCTTGACCTGTCGCCGTGGCCGGGCCTCACCGCCCAGCCGGTGCCGGGCGACGAGGCCGAGTTCCTGGCCGAGCAGCTGGCCGGCGGGTGCATCGTCGGGCTGTTTCGCGGACGAGTCGAGGCTGGCCCCCGGGCCCTGGGCAACCGCTCCATCCTGGCGTCCCCGCTGCAGCCGGGCGTGGTCGAGCGGCTGAACGCCACGGTCAAGTTCCGTGAGCCGTTCCGGCCGTTCGCCCCGATGGTCCTCGCCGAGCGCGCGGCCGACTACTTCACCCTCGGCCAGCAGGCCCCCTTCATGTCCATGGCCTCGGGCGTTACGGAGCTCACCCGCCGGCGGATTCCGGCGATCGTGCACGCCAACGGGACCGCGCGCCTGCAGACCGTCACCCAGGAGGGCAACCCCTTCATGCACGCGGTGCTTGAAGCGTTCGCTCGCCGTGCCGGCGTCCCGGTGCTGATCAACACTTCACTCAATGTGAAAGGCAAGCCGATCTGCGGCAGCCCACCGATGGCTCTGGACTGCCTGGCCTCCTCCGGGCTCGACGCCCTGCTCCTGGAGGGCCGGTGGGTGACAAAATGATCATCGGATACAGCTTCTGGGGCTTCCTGGGCCCGGGAATCACCGACACCCCCGACGGAGGGCGTAGCCATCGGCGCCCACTGATCGACGCACTGATCGCCGAGGGGCACCGCGTGGTCTTCCTTCAAGCCGACCGGGATGGGCTGGAAGCCGGTGACGACCTCGGCGGCCGGTACACCTTCACTTCTGGGCTCCCGGACATCGATGTGCTGTTTCTGGAGTGGCGCTGGCCTATCCCCGGCCGCAACACCACCCCTTGCGGGACGCCGCTTCACACCTGCGACCTGCACCGCCAAACGGAACTCCTGGACGTCTACACGATCGTGCGGAACACACCCACTGTTATATGGGACAAGGACCGGCAGCTACCTTACGGCAGCTTGTGGCGTCACCGCCCCTGGGTCGTCGTGTGCGAAGCGGCCCTCGACCCCACGCCGGGCGCACACCGCCTGCTGTTTCCCCTCGACGACCAGGCCCTGGACCGCGCCGACTCAGCCACGCTGGCCGTCCGGCCACGGCCCATACCGTTGGTCTACGTCGGCAACCAGTACGGCCGCGACGAGGAGTTCGACCAGTTCTTCGCTCCGGCCGCCGCTCAGCTCCCTCATGTCATCGCGGGCAAATGGGCATACACCAGCCGCTGGCCTGGCCTCACCTTCACCGGCCGCGTTCCCTTCCCCAAGGTCCGCGAGCTGTACGGCGGTGCGCTGGCCACCGTGCTACTCCTGCCTGAGCGGTACGCGGTGTCCGGGCAGATGACCCAGCGGCTGTTCGAAGCGGTCCTGGCCGGCTGCATGCCGCTGGCTCCTGCGACGATCCGGCATGTTGACCGATTCGTCCCCTCTGAGCTGATCGTCAGCGACGCCGCCGACACAGTCCGCGTCATCCAATGGCTCCGCTCCATCAGCGGCAGCCAGCAGCACGAGGACCTCATCGCGGAGTGTGTGCGTCGCCTGGAGCCGTTCCGGCTCAGCGGCCAGCTTCAGGCGCTGCGCCGAGTCTTCACCGACGTCTCCACGGCCACCACGGCGCGAGCCGGAACGAGCTCATGATCACACATGAAAGGTGCTGCGACCTGTCCGCCCCGACCGACCCGTCACCTATCGTGGAGCGTCATGCAGCAGATGAACCGGGTGGCCGTCGTCGGCTCCGGCGGCAGCGGCAAGTCGCATGTCGCCCGCGAGCTGGGTCGGCTACTCGGTGCGCCGGTGACCCACCTGGACGCCGTGTACTACGACGACGCGTGGAACCCACTGCCACCGGAGAAGTTCGAGGCGGCGCAGCGGGGGCTGGTGACCGCGCCCCGCTGGGTGATCGACGGCAACTACAACTCCACTCTGCGGATCCGACTGGACACCTGCGACACCGTAATCTTCATGGACGTGCCGACCCGGACCGCGCTGCGGGGAATCATCTCCCGCCAGGTGCGCCATGGCGCCGGGCAACACTCCGCCGGGGTCTACAACCGCATCAACTGGGGGGTGCTGCGCTACGTGGCGACCTATCGTCGGCGCATGCGCCCGCAGGTCCTGGAGAAGATCAGCCAGTACGGCAGGCACGCGACCGTGATCACCTTGACCAGTCGCCGTCGCACGCGCCGCTGGCTGCAGCAGGTCGCCGCCGAACTGATCTGACCCGCCCGGCCGGCTGGCCGACGAACACCGGGCGGTGCGCCCGATGACCGCCTCTCCCCACCCGTTTCTCGATGCCGCCGTGCAGGCGGACCTGTATCGGGACGGGGCCCGACTGGCCGCGCGCACCTCCGCGCTGCACCAGGCCAAGACGTGCGGCCGGGCGGTCGCCGACGTCATCGCCGACTTGGTGATCCGATTCTTGCCTGAGCCGCGCACAGCGGTGGTGGCCGACCTCGGCTGCGGTCGTGGCACCAGCAGCCGGGTACTCGTCGAGCGGGTACGACCGCGGCGGCTCATCGCCGTCGACGCCTCGGCGGCGATGCTCACCGTCGCACGCTCCCGCCTCGGCTCGAGGAGCCCGGCGGCGTTCGTCCAGGCCGACTTCCACCATCTGCCGTTGCCGGACGCATCCTGCGCGGCGGCGGTGGCCGCGTTCTGCCTGTACCACGCGCCGGCGCCCCGGCTGGTGCTGTGGGAGATCGCCCGCCTGCTGGAGCCCGGCGGCGTCACTGTGCTGGTCACCAAGTCGACTGACAGCTACCGAGCACTCGACCTGCTGGTCGCCGCGGCCGGGCTCGACGCGCACGCGGCTGAGCGGGTCAGCCTCTACGCGTCGGCGCACAGCGGCAACCTGGCCGCGCTCACCGCCCCAATCCTGCCGCTTATCCATGTGGAGCATGAGGAGCACCGCTTCTCCTTCACCGGCCTGGACCACGTCGCCGCGTACCTGGCCACCAGCCCCAAGTACGACATTCCGGCCGGGCTGCGCGGACATTCGAGTGCCCTCGCCGCTGCACTGCGCGCCCGGCTACCCGATGCCCCTGTGCACACCACCTCGACTGTCACCTATCTGGTCGCCGCCCGCCCGGGGGGCACACGATGACCGGCCAAAGGGTGTTCACCAAGGGATACCCCTCAGCGCTCTCATGCGCGCGAGCTGTCGCCCACCACGCCTGGCTGGCCGAGCACGCCCATCCGCTGCGCCAGCCCGCTATCTCAGCCGTACGGAAGAACGCGATCGACTTCGTCTTCGTCGACGGCCGCCATGCCACCGTCGGCGACCTGCCCGCGCTGGCCGCCGCGCTCGGTCAGGCCCATGCCGCGGCCTGGGTGAGCGACCTGCATCGGGCCCGTCTAAACACCCCGCACCCAATGGACCTTTGCGGGACGTACGTCATGGATGACTTCGTCAGCCCCCGCCTGGCCGCCCTGAAGACGCGGCAACTGCCGGAAGCCGCAGCCTTGGCCGCCGGACGCTTGCTGCGGGAGGCGGCCACCAGCCCGGCCGCCTTCTATAAGGACACCAACCCGCGCAACATCCTCATCACCCCGACCGGGCTGCCGGTCAACGTCGATGTCGACGACCTCACACTCGCCCCGTTCGGCTACGACCTCGCGAAACTCATCGTCACCCTCGCCATGACCCACGGCCAACTCCCGGCGGACGTGGCGACCTCTGCGCTCGCGGCCTACAACGACGTGCTGCTCCGCTCCAGCCTGGCCGGGGTACCACTGGCCCGGCTGCTGGACTACGCCGAGCTGCACCACGTGTTCACCGCCCCTTACCTCGGTCGCGGCGGCTATCGCTATCCCTGGCCACAGGTGCGCCCCGCCCTTCCCTTTCACGGACAGGAGGACTGCTCGTGATCACCACGGAACTGGTGTTCGTCCGACATGGCGAGGCGCGGTGCAACACCGCCGGCATCGTCGGTGGTCCACGCACCTGCACCGGCCTGACCAACGTCGGCCACGAGCAGGCGGACAAGGCCGCACGTCGTCTGGCCGCCGAGCATGGCGGCGCACCCTTCGCCGCGCTGTATGCCGGCCCCCGGATGCGGCTACAGCAGACCGGGCAGGTCCTGGCCACGGCCCTGGGTCTTCCATTGCTGACCGAGGCCGGTCTCGACGGCCCTGCCCATGGCCAAGCAGACGGTCGTCCGTGGGCGGAAGTCAAGACCGCCTTCGGCGGCGGCCCGCACGTCTACCCCGACCGGCTGTGGGCGTCGGGGTCCGACACCTGGAACGGCTACCTGCGGCGCGCTACGGACTTCCTGGCTGTCCTGATCGACCGGCACGACGGCGAGCGGGTCCTGCTGGCCGCGCACGGCGAGACCATTCTGGCCGCGCACGCCCTACTCCTCGGCCCCGCCTCTGAGGCCGGGTTCACGATCGAGCACGCCTCATTGACACGCTGGCAGCGGCACCGCAACCGTTTCGGCCAGCATCGCTGGATGCTGGAGCGCCACAACGACACCGCCCACCTCATGTCCGCCGCGAGCTTGAGGTGCTCCAGAGATTCCGGACATACCGCCCGATAGGGTGGTAATAGTCCGAA
>NZ_JBFBIK010000189.1:0-8608 GCF_040685555.1 Sphaerisporangium sp. NPDC088356 | reverse complement strand
GCGTCGTAAAGTACAACCATAAATCCCGCTGTCCGGAATGATCTCAGCCCCTCACTCTTCTAACAGCACATCGGTGTTGCGGCAGCCCTGGTCCCATCGTTCCCGCAGGTAGGGAAGGTGCGTGTCGAGAATGGTCTGCCGTTTCGCCCTCTCCTTGCTGATGAGGTCGTCAGCAGTTTCTACGGCAAGGTAGCGGCGGACGGTCTTGCGGTCCAGCCGCAGGTCGCGACTGATTTCTGTGATGGTCATACCTCGCTGGAGTGCCTGGTGGATCTCAGCATGCCGGGCCCGGGTCTGGACTGCCAGCGGTCCTTCCTCGGCCGGCAGACCCGGGGCGGCGGAGTCTGGCTCTTCGACGGTGTCCGGTTGTTCACGCAGCTGAGAGCGATGACGGCCGACGGCTCGCTCGACCGCGCCGGACAGGTTATGGAGCAAATGCCATCGATCGGCGACCTGCGCGGCCAGCGGAGCACCACGCCGGCCGCCCTCGGCATAGCAACCTGCCCGATCCCGGCAGATCACCTCGACACCAGGATGGGCCTCCAGCCAGGAGGCAAACGATTCCGCCGACCGATCCGGCAGCAGGTCGACCACACTGCCGGTCTCGACATTGACCAAGACGGTGCCATAGGTATGGCCACGACGCCACGCGAAGTCGTCCACGCCCAGGACTCTGGGGGTCGGATACTGGGGGTCGGGCAGGCTGCGTAGCAGTCGCAGCAACGTTGACCGGCCGACGCCCGAGCACAGCTTCTCTGCCAACCGAGCACCCGGCCGACCGCCCAACGCCAATGCGATCGCTCGCAGGTCATCGCTCAGGCCAGCGGCCCGGCGGCCGTGCCGGACCGTCAACCCAGGGACCTGCTCGACGAAAGTCCGCCTCCCGCAGACGACGTTGTCGCAGAAGAACCGGCGAACCCGCAGCTCAATCGAGGCTTCCCGGCCAGCCACCGCTCGGTCGGACAACCGGCGGTTATAGCGGCTGTGCACTCGCTTCGAGGAGACCTGGCACCCAGGACAGGGCGCCTCCGACTCCCAGCTCCGGGCCCTGACCCGGACAGTCTTCCCGGCCGAGAACACCCGCTCGATGCACACGCCCGCCAGATGCGGGAATAGAACCGCCAGCAACTCCGTGATCGACATCGAACATGATCGCGAACCCGGGCCTGGCACAGGAATGGATCACCCGAACCGTTACCGTGCCACGCTCGACGATCACGGAAAGTGGGCCAGACCCACTTTTACATGGCCACGGACACCAGGTCGCCGAGTGGGCAGGGCACAGCGTGGAATCCTCCTCCGCATCTACGCGAAGTGCATCGTTCGTCAGGACGAAGTGGCCAAGCGCCGGATCCCCGGAGCGCTGGACGGCTGAGAGAGCCGAGGGAAGGCATAGGGAAGAACGGCTCGCAGATGTCCGGTGACGGCCGGACGGCAATGCAAGATCCCCTGCCGCGAGACCGCTGTCCAGGGCTGTTCAGGGGCTCTTTCGGCTGGCTGTGGATGGCGCGCCCGAACCTGCGACCGTCGGATTAGAAGTGGACCGCCAACCACCAGCCCCATCACGCTCCCGACCTGCAAGGGAACCCTTCGGCGACCGGCCGGCCGTCGGTGCCATCCCGCATATATCCCGCAACGGCGCCAAGCCCCGCCACCCGGTGGGCCGGCCCGTCGATCGCCCCCAACCCCGCTCGGCGCCCAACCACCGCATGGCGATCGTAGGGGGATGCGACACAACGCCATTCGGCTGCATGCTAACGGCCATAGACGCCGCATGTCCGTCCTCACGCGTCTGCGGCGAGGCACCGTCCCCGCCTCTCCAGGAGCGCGCCCGCCAGGCTAAGCCTGCTCTTCACGCGATTGCGCCGCCTGTATGGTCCCCGCCCCTGACCAGCGCATACGCCGACCGTAATCGGCAATCCGCCGAGAAAAACTTGACGCTGCAGGCTAGATCTAGTGGGGAGGCTCTGCATCTTCATGCAAGATTTAACATCTTGCGGAGCCTGACAGGATGTTACTGGTACGATCTTCGCTGTTGCCAGGGTCAAACAATGTCTTGGCATGACCCGCAGGAGATTGCCTTGACCATCAACGTTGACCCGCTGCGTCTGTCCAAGCCGCAGGACTCCAGTACCTACCTGGCCATCAAGACCATGCAAGGCGGCCGTGCCGTCTACGCCACCCGCGTGCCGCTGCTCGACCTTCCCACCATCCTTCCCGTCCCCGACCCGAACAACGTCGACAAGGACAACCGCAAGGTTGATCGCCTCCACGCGAAGCACTTCGGCGAGTACCTCCATACCAAGCAAGACTGGGTCGCCCCCGCCCTCCTGGCCCGCGACAGCGGAGGCTGTCACTTCGAGAAGGTCGATGAGCATGGCGCCGTCGGCTACCTCACCGTTCCATGGGCGATCGGGGGTATCTCCTCCCTGCGCACCATCGACGGCCAGCACCGGGTTCTGGGGGTCTCCATCGAGAAGCAGCGCATCACCGACGCCATCTCGAACATCGACCGCGAGATGGCACGCAAGGTAAGCCCCGAGAAGGCGGCCAAGCTCGAGGCGGAACGTGAAAAGCTCATCGGTCAGATGAACCGGCTGAAGGACGAGTACGTCGGTCTGGACATCTACGTGGAATTGGACCCGATCAAGGCCCAGCAGATGTTCGTCGATGTCGCTGACAACGCCAAGGGCATCAGCAGCGCTGTCCGCGCCCGCTTCGACAGCTATAAGGTCGCCAACCGCACCCTGTCCGATGTGATCGACCACCCGCTACTCAAGGGTCGGGTCGACGCTGAGCAGGACCGTATGACCTTGAAGAACCCCAACCTCATGGGTGCCAAGCATGTAGCCGACATTACGCGCGCCGTCATCGCCGGTGCCGGAGGCCGCATCAGTAAGAAGGCCGAGCAGACCCTGACTGATGGAGAGGTGATCGAGCAGGTCAAGGACTTCCTCGACGTCATATCCAACGCCTTCATCGGCCTTGCCGCCGTCACCGAGGACGACCCCGAGGCGGAACGCAAAGCCGATGAGCTGACCATGGCCCAGCAGCTGCGCCGCACCTCGTTGCTCGGATCGGTGGGCATGCTGCGGGTCCTTGGTGGAGTGTTCCGTGAGCTTCGCACGGGCGATAACCCGGTGGAACTCGATGACATCACCGATTTCTTCAAGCGTCTGGACCGCCACATGCCCGCGCCGGTCACTGAGAACAGCATCTGGCGCACCAGCGAGGCAAGTAAAGACTTCGAGCCGAACGCCGCCGCACCAATCATGCGGACCCAGAACATTGTCCACCTGGTGCACGTCATCACCGGTTGGTACAAGAAAGCTCCCGCTGCTCTGTAACTGACCGCACGAACACGAGCGGCGCCTTTCTCCCCAAGAACGGCGCCTTTCGTGTTTGCTGCCGCCGTCGGGGAGCAAGCCAATCCTCGCTTAGCCCCGGCGTCCTGGAGCATCAGGGCAGTGACGTATACAGAGGATCTAGTCCGTGCAGGACTCCCGAACGAGAAGACTGTCGCCCATGCAGACCATCTAGTGGCGCCCCTCCCCAATGCCGAGCCCACATGTGAAGAGCCATCATGATCGTCAACAGCAATCCGCTCGCTCATCGAACCACCCTCACCGTCCCGCGGGCTAATAACGTGTTTCAGGATGTCCGCCGCATCAGCTCTCAATGGCTAACCAAGAAATTTGGCAGCGCCCCTTTCACTTCCGGCTACCATCACCTCGATAAGGTCTCGGTGCTCATCAACCAGGCCGCCTATCTGCCCGACGGCGCTGAGCATGCGATACGCCTGCAGTTGCGTGAGGACAAGCCGGATGCCACCTGGCGCACCGCTATCACCGCTATCACCTTCGAGGACGCGTCCGCGCTGGTCTCGGTTGGTCTGGAGGTATTCCCTAACGGCGACGCGCCGCTCTCCCCGGGTCGGCCGGGCCTGGTCCGCGACCTGGTCCGTGACCTGGAACCGGCGGACGGCCTGGCCCTGCTGACGCTGGACACACTGAGCGTGAGCGCTGAGAACGTCGATGCCCTGGTTGACGTGCTGTGCGACCCAACTCGCCGCATGCCGGTAATCGTCACGGCCCGGCCGGTGCGCTCCGATCCTGTGTGGTCGGAGCGAATGAAGAGAATGATGCCGCAGTGCGCCGGCGCGGCATCGCTGTACCTGCTTGAGGACATCGACGCCGTCGATGCGTTCCGCAGATCGATCGGTGAGCACCACCGGGTCGCTCCGGGGGCAGTGCGCACATTTCTGACAGAGGTGGACCCTGCGTGGCCGCAAGACGGGCCACGACACCGGTTCCTGACCATGGCCCGAATGAGCGACCCGGGGGATGGGGCATGGTTTGGTCTCACGCGCACGATCCAGCGGATCTCGACCGAGGCCGCGCTGCCGGACGTGTTGCGAAGCCTCTCGTTTCCCGACGCAGGCCAGCGCGGTCGCGAGGAGCGTCAGGCCGCCCTAGCCGTGGTCAGGCGCTCCGACGAACTGGTGATGATGCGCAATGATGTCGCAGAGCTGAAGGCGTTGCTCGCGCAGGCGGACCAGGAGTTGAAGGAGGCCGGGCGTACCGCTGAGCTGTCGGCGCGTACCGTGGTCTCTCTAGAGGAGCAGCTTCATTCGGCCGTAGAGCGAGCGGACGGGGACATGGAGGAAGCTCTGCGTGCCCTGGATGATGTGGAGCGGGCGCGGGCCGAGGCGGACGTTTTGAGGGGCCGACTTCGAGATGCAGGGCGCTATGAGGACACGGTCGTCGTCGAGCAGCCCCAGGGCGTGCCGGGCTCATTCGAAGAGCTATGGGAGCGGCTGGGTAGGTTCGGAGGCGTTCTGGTTACGGCCGAAAAGGGCAAGGCTCTGGAACTCGACGAAGCGAACCGGGCCCGGGTGTGGGCGGCGAAGGCGTGGAACGCCCTGCGGGCGTTTGACTCCTACGCACAGGCAGCCAAGGAGGGCTTCAACGGTGGGTTCTACCAGCACTGCACATCGGCCCGGCAAGGGGCGGTGAACTGGCCGCTCAAACAGCTGGCTATGACGGAGTCCGATACGACGATGAACATGTGGGGTTCAGAGCGGATTTTCCGAGTCCCCGAGGAGGTGGATCTCTCAGCGCGGACGGAGATGCAGGCCCATTTGAAGCTGGATTCGAAGGGCAGCACTTCACCACGGATCTACTTCATGGACGATACTAAAGGCGTCACCGGCCGAGTGATCGTGGGCTACGTCGGTCCGCATCTGACCAACACGAAGACAAACTGACCATCGCGGCCACCACTCGATCATCACGGCAACAACGGCCGACGAACTTCTCCGCGATCCACGCCAGCCTCCCCACCGGGGATCGGCCACGCCGTAGGCGAGCTCTAGTAGCCCGATATCTCCGGCCACATGCGGGCCAGATGGTCCAGCCGCTCCTGCTCTTTCTCGCTCAGCGCGACCAGCTTGGCCGGATCGTCCAACGGCAGGGTCAGCAGGGTGACCCAGATGCACTCCGACCGCCTGCGCCGCGCAGTGAAACGACGTTCGACGAGGCGTCGGCGAGTACAAATGTCGAGCGGGTCCGCAAGCCGCCATGCTCGGCGCTCTTGGGTGAGTCTCTACCGCGGGTGCCCTTTCGTGCCTTATCGTGCGGCCTTCTAGGGTGGAGATCACGCTCGAAAGACACCCGGCTTACGGTGGGGCGGGACTGATGAACGAAGTCCTGGACCTTCATCGCCCGTAACCCCTAACCCCAGTGGCCAGCCACAGCATGGCGATCGTCGTGCTGCATCCATGCGGCGGCGCGTCCCTGGTCGGTAGGTGCGGCATGGTGCGGCGGGCGCTCAGCGCGGTGGGCGGCCCTGAGCCCCGCCGCCGTTCGGGACCGGCGCCCACGCCGCACGCCCGGACGGCGGGCGGGCGGCGGGCCGTGCGGCGGCGCGAAGCGCCGTCGCCTTGATCTATACGAGCGCAATTCAGCAACATCTCGGCTGCGTGCGAGCACAGGCCTTGTCAAAGATCAGCCAGGTAGTGTACTTGAAAGGAAGAGAGTGGATAGAGAGCATGTCAAGCTTTAGCGAGGAGTCCCGTTTTGATCGATATGTCGCAATGGGATGAGCTCGTAGCGGACGTGGTCGATGGTCTTCACCTGGATCCGCATAACGTGCGCTTGGAGTTGCCGCTCGGTGTGCCCGAGGCTGACATCATCCACGACCTGTTCACCAACGAGAAGGCATTCAGTCTCGTAGAGAGCATCGTCAAGGTAGGTTTCCTGACGCACGAGGTACCCATTGTGCTTCGTCGTAAAGGACGCCTGGTCGTAGTCGAAGGTAACCGTCGTGTCGCAGCACTTAAGGCTATCCAAAACCCGTTGCTCGCCCCCGACTTTCGGACGCGCATCACGAGGCTAGTTCAGAACCTGCCTCAGCGGGAACGTCTGCGCAGGATCACGGTGAAAGTGGCACCAAATCAGGATGATGCGGATCAGCTTATCGCGGCACTGCACACTGGAAATCAGCGTGTTGCATGGTCACCTGCCCGTCAGGCCGCGTTCTTTCAGGCTCAAATAAATGCGGGAAAGACGGCCGAGGAGCTAGTCTCCCAGTATCCGACTGTCGACGTGAGGAAATTCATCCTTCGAAGCCACATATTGGATCTTTTTCGGACTGTGGATTACAAAGATGCGCAGCTTAAAGACTATGTGACGCAACGCACGTTCCCCGTGTCGACTCTGGCTCGGTTGTACGACTATGACAGGTTCTTGCATCTCCTGCAGATCGAGGTAAACGAAGCCGAGTCAACCGTTGAATTGCGGATGCCGCGGAAACAGTTTGCGGTGCTGGCGGAGAAGATTATTGGCGATATCAAGAACAAGGTTATAAATACTCGCAAGTTGAACTCTACTACGAGTGAGCCTTACGTAGCGTACATGGACGCTCTTCGTACCCTAGTGGACGAAACTGCCTCCATCGAGGATGACGAAGATTTTGCTCCGCAAAATCCTCCCCCTGCTTCCAGTAACCCAAAGGCTAACCGGCCCGCTAGTCCGAAGCCAAATAATGGAGGTTCTGGGCAAGGTAATCCTGAAGGAAAGAAAAGGGGCGAGCCTGGGCAGGCGTCAAATGGAAAGCCGGCGGAGCCCGAAACGCCCCCGGCGAAGCCGCAGTCGATCAAGCGCAGCTTTCTGGATACAGAAGATATCCAGGTGCCAGCGACTTTCCCCTACCCGATACATGCAGCTTTCAAGGAACTGTCGGACATCAACATAAAGAGGTTTCCCAACGCGACCTTTGATTTGCTCCGAACGTTCCTGGAGAAGACAATCAAGGCCTATGCTGAGTCGCTTAACGAAGACATCCGGACTCAGTTCAATGTGAAAGGATTTGTCTTCCTTAATCACTGCCTGAGCTGGCTTGAGGAGCACGTCAAGCGGAATGGTCAGACGGCCTACATCCAAGTCATCGCTAAGGTTCGTGGCGGCAAGGTGGGTAGTTACGTGCCGACTGTGGACCATCTGAACGCTATCAATCACAACCATCAAGTCTTTGCCACTCCCGATGATGTGAGAGAATGCTGGATGACCATGAAGGGCCTATTCAAGATTATGTTCAAGGTATGAGTGCGGCTAACATGCGAACGCGAGATGTGAAGAGACCGATCGTTTCGCCACTGCGTTATCCCGGTGGAAAGTCGTCTCTATATTCCCGTCTACGTGCGATTGTCCGTGCAAACAATCTCACAACCGGAACCTATGTCGAACCTTATGCGGGAGGGGCAGGGGCGGCATTAGGATTGCTGGCGACGGGACAGGTGAGGCGTATCGTAATCAACGACCTTGATCCTGCAATCTTTGCTTTCTGGACAGCAGTCGTTAAGTTTCCTGCCGAGTTCTCTGAATTGATCAATCGTGTAGATTTGACGGTTGATGAATGGGTGAAACAGAAAAGTGTCTACGCAGAAGCGCCTCGTGACGACTACCTAAGACTCGGCTTCGCCACCTTTTTTCTAAATCGAACGAATAGGTCTGGTGTTCTGAATGGCGGGCCTATTGGCGGCATGGACCAAACCGGCAATTACAAGATAGATGCCAGGTTTAACAGGTCGACTCTGGTAGAGCGTATTCGCATAGTTGGCCTACATGCCAATCGAATAACTGTGTCGAATCTGGATGGCATGTCTGTCATCAAAAGATACTCGAAAAGGGCGAATACGCTTATCTATGCTGATCCGCCCTATTTCGAGAAGGCTGGCTCCTTGTACATGAACTCGTTTAAGGCAGGCGATCACGCGGCTTTGGCCGATTGCCTTAATGGGCTAAGGGAAAGCAATTGGCTGCTCACCTATGATAATGCGCCTGAGGTTGAGACTTTGTATGCCAACCGAAGGCGTGAAGTGTTCTCGCTTGGATATTCTGCGCATCGCGTTGTCAAGGCGAAAGAGATTATGGTTTTTTCGGACAAGCTTGAGATTGCATAAATTCGTGCCTCGCGACGGTCAACGCCCCTCTTTAGTCACCAAGCGCTAGTGGCGCTGGTCTTCGATACTGCGCGGTTCGGCCACGCCCAGAGGTAGCTATTCAGCCTGAGTCGGAGACGAGTGCCCGACTCGTGCCCGAGCGCCCGA
>NZ_JBFBIK010000188.1:0-8729 GCF_040685555.1 Sphaerisporangium sp. NPDC088356 | reverse complement strand
GGGCGCGTGGGGGGGGGGGGGGGGGTGGGTGGGGGGGGGCGCGGGGCCCCGCGGGGGGGGTGCGGGGGGGGGGGCGCGGGGGGGGGGGGGGGCCCCCCGGCCCCCCCACACCGCGGGCACGGGGGTGGTCCTGTCGCCGGATGCCCCTCGCTCCGGTCAGGGCTTGATGGCGATGCCGCCGTAGGCCCAGGCGTGGCCGCCGCCCGGGATGTGCTCCTGGAGTTGGTCGTGGTCCGGCCGCCACGCCACCACCTCCACGACGCCCGGGTCGATCACGCTCCAGCCCTGGAAGAACCGCAGCACGTCGGCGTGGGTGCGGGGCACCATCGGCGCGGTGCTGTTGTCGTAGGCCTTGGTGAAGTCCGTCTCAAGTACTTGGGGTGCGAAGTCGAGCGTGATGTGCGAGAGCAACAAGTGGCTGCCCGAGGGCACGGCGGCCTTGAACCGCTCGACCGTTCCGTAGGGGTCTTCCTGGTCGGTGATGAAGTGCAGGACGCCCGCCAGGATGAGTGCCACAGGACGGGTGAAGTCGATCACAGTCGTCAACTCAGGGTGGGAGAGGATCACCTCAGGCTGCCGCAGGTCGGCCTCGATCACCTTGGTCACCCCGGTCGGGCTGCCGGTCGTCAGGGCGCGGCCGTGTGCCAAGACGATGGGATCGTTGTCCATGTAGACCACCCGCGCATCGGGGTTGGACTCCTGCGCGATCTGGTGGGTGTTGCCCTGGGTGGGGATGCCGGCCCCGATGTCGATGAACTGCGAGACGCCGGCCTCGGCGGCGAGGTGGCGCACCGTCCGACGGAGGAAGGCGCGGTGGGCGCGGACGCCCTCACGCGTGCCGGGCGAGACCTTGACAAGGTGCTCGGCCGCCTCGCGGTCGGCCGCGTAGTTGTCCTTGCCGCCCAGCAGATGGTCGTAGATCCGGGCCGGGTGCGCGACCGCGGTGTTGACTCGTCTGAGGGGATGGTCGGCGGGCAGGGGATCGGTTAAATCCGGCATTCGTGCTCCTTATCGTCTCCAGGGATCAGTGCCGCGATCGGGCTGGCACTTTGTGCTGTCATCGGCTCTTGCCGTCGCCCTCCGTGGACGGTTCCTGTGGCGGGAATTGTGCCTCGACAGGGGGCGAGCGGGCCTTGCCCTGACGTTAGCGATAACGCCCCCCTCATAGGCGCCGCACTGGACATTTTTCACCGCAACGACCAGTCCAACGGGGAGTCGTCGAAGCCGACGACGCTGAGGTCGCGGGGGATGTCGCGTCCGGCTTCGCGGGCGGCGCGCATGACGCCGAGTGCGAGGTCATTGCCGCACAGGAACGCGGCCGCCATGCGGGACTGAGGTTCCCTCGCCGGCCGGATCACATCATCCACGGGCGTCTTGTGGTGAAACTTTCACCGGGGGTGCCTCACCTCCGAGAGACGAAGTTCCAAGGCGCCGGAGGGCGAAAGGACGCTTCGTTGTTAGCGCTAACAGCCTGCTGCGTGGGAAAGATGCCGGTGTTGGTCCCGCGCGTGGCGTGGTGAACGAACCGCCGCCCGCCTGTGTCGGGCCCTGGCCGTAGATGGTCCAAGCTCGGGTGACGCAGAGGGGGCTCGCCCAAGCGCTCGACCCCGCACGAGGTGTTACCGGTCTTCTCAGGCGCGTCCCGAGAACCCTTGCAGACATAATACGTATGGTCTTATATTTCGACGCGATGAGCAGCTCGTTAACATGACCGTCCAGACAGGGACACTCCTATGGTCGATAGCACAAAGGCCGGACGCACGCGCCGATGGATGGGTACCGTCGGTACAGGGGCGTTAGCCATCGCACTGACGGTGGCCGGCTGCAGCAGCAGCGGCGGTACCACCTCCGGTTCCAACGGCGCTCCGCAGGCAGCGCAGGATGACAAGGCCCCGATCACGGTCTGGGTGGACGCCGACCGGTCGGGTGCGGTGGACGCCTACAAGAAGGCCAACCCCGATGTGAAGCTGGACGTGGTCACCTACGACGGCTCGGCGAACGGCTCCAACTCGTTCCGGACGAAGGTCCAGCTCTTCGACCAGGCGAACAGCGGCTGGCCCGACGTCGTGTTCTCGACGCAGAACAACGACGCGGCGTGGGCGAGCCAGAAGAGCAACGGCAAGCAGGCGTTCGCGGCCGTGCTCAGTGACGGGCTGGTCCCGCAGAGCACGCTCGACAACTTCACCAAGGGCTCGCTGACCCCCTGCACCGTTGAGGGCAAGGTCTACTGTCTCCGCAACGACCTCGCCCAGGTGGTGCTCTGGTACAACAAGAGCCTGCTGGACAAGTTCGGCTACTCCCTCCCCACGACGTGGGAGGAGTACCAGGCACTAGGCGAGAAGGTGGCCCAGGAGCACCCCGGCTACATCGTGGGCGCCGCCGGAGACGCCTGGACGCCGGAGGTCTACATGTGGGGCAGCAAGTGCCAGGCGAACGGCGTCACCGGTCCCAAGGCGGTGACGGTCAGCACCGGCACCACTGAGTGCAAGCGGGCCGCGTCGATGCTCGACACGCTGATCAAGAACGGCACCGTGCCCACCGTGAGCGTCTTCACGCCCGAGTTCGTGAAGAAGTACTCCGACAAGGTGCTCATGATTCCGGGCCCGGCGTGGTACGCGGGCGCCATCTTCAACAACCCGCAGTCCCTCAACGTCCCGGCCGGCCAGCTCGCCGCCGCCGCGCCGCTGGCGTGGAAGGGCGAGACCGCCGTGACCGGCAACGTCGGCGGCGGCACCTGGTTCGTCAGCAGCCACTCCAAGAACCTCAAGGCGGCCGAGAAGTTCGTCGAGTTCGTCACGACGGCGGACGACTACCAGGTGAACCTCGCTCCCGGCTACCCGGCTTACGCCCCCGCCGCGGACAAGTGGATCAAGAAGCAGGAGTCGAGCGGCTACTACGCCGGCGACCTGCGGTCGTTGGTCAAGGCCGGGTCGGAGATCTGGAGCGGATGGGGCTCCGGGATCTTCAGTCAGGAGGCGATCTGGGCCAAGACGGTCACTCCCGCGATTGCCAGTGGCAAGAGCCTGGTCGCTCTGCTTCCCGAATGGGAGACGGCGATCAAGAACCAGGCCCAGGTAAATGGCTACACGGTCAAGTGACGTGACGATCGCGGCGCGAGCCGCTCAGCCGGTGGTGATCCCGCGCAGGCGGCCGATCGGCCGCGGTGACGGTGGTGAACGGAGAGCGATGAGTTATGCCTTCATCGCTCTCTACACGATCTTGGCTATCGCGTTCGGGATCCTTCCCGCGTTCTACGCCCTCTACCTCGCGTTCACCACCGGTGACGGCGGCTTCGCCGGCATGGACAACTTCGTCAAGGTCATCGACGACTTCCGCTTCGGGCCCGCCGTCGCGCACGTCGCGCTCTACCTGGTGATCTGGCTGGTCGCCCTGGTGGTGCTGGTCTCGTTCCTGGCCATCGTCGTGCACGCGGTGCGCGTGCGCTGGCTGGGCCGCGCGCTGCGGCTCATCTTCTACTTGCCGGGCGCCCTGGCGGGCGCGTCGAGCGTGCTGCTCTGGCTGTTCGTGCTCGACCCGACCGCGAGCCCGGTCGCCGGGCTGCTCCACCTGATGGGCTTCTCCAGCTTCGTGCAGGTCATCGTGCCGGCGAACCTGCCCCCGGTCTTCGCCATCATCGCGTTCTGGACCGGCGCCGGCGGCTGGATCGTCATCATGTACGGCGCGCTGAACAACATCAGCCACGACGTGATCGAGGCGGCGCGCATCGACGGCGCGAGCAGCGTGCAGATCGCCTGGCGCATCCAGCTGCCGCTGCTGCGCAAGTGGATCGCGTACATGGGGATCATGTCGCTCGCCGCCGGAACGCAGCTCTTCGTCGAGCCGCAGTTGCTCTCGCAGGCCAGTAACGCGGTCGTGCCCAACGACTACTCACTCAACCAGCTCGCGTACCAGTACGCCTTCCAGCAGAACGACTTCAACGGAGCGGCGGCCATCTCCCTGCTGCTGCTCGTCATCGCCCTCGCGCTGTCGGCCGTCTTCGTGACGCGCGGCGGCCTGTTCGAGAGGGATTGAGCTCATGACGACAGTGAACTCGCATCGCCGAGTCACGCGCCGGAGCGGTGTCAGCGGCTGGAGCGGCCGGACGATGGTCGCGGTCGTGCTCGTGGTCTTCGTACTGTTCTTCGTCATCCCGATCGTCTGGCTGCTGCTGGCGACGACGAAGTCGGCGCACGGGCTCATCGTCGACAATCCGTTCCTGCCCGGCGGCCTCGGCGACCTGGCCACCAACTGGAACCAGCTGTTCGGCTTCCAGGACGGCGCCGTGACCGCCTGGGTGGGCAACTCGGCGCTGTACGCGTTGAGTGCGCTCGTCATCGCGATCATCGCGAGCATCCCGGCGGGTTACGCGATGGCCCTGACGGACTTCCGGTTCCGGCGGCTGCTGCTGGTGCTGACACTGATCGTGATGCTGATCCCGAACACCGCGCTGGTGCTGCCCATCTTCCTTGAACTGAACGTGGTCGGGCTCATCGGCAGCCCGCTGGCGGTGATCCTGCCGATGTCGTTCTTCCCGTTCGGCGTCTACCTCACCTACATCTACTTCTCGACGAGCGTTCCGCGTGACCTGCTCGCGGCGGCCCGCCTCGACGGATGCAGCGAGTTCCAGGTGTTCACGAGGGTCGCGCTGCCATTGGCCGCGCCGATCATCGCGCTGGTGGCGTTCTTCAGCTTCGTGCAGAGCTGGAACAACTTCTTCCTCCCCTTTGTGATGCTGCCGTCGAGCCAGGGATATCCGGTCCAGGTCGGCCTGACCTCCCTGCTCGCCTCGACCCCGGCATTCAACCCCAGCTCGGCAGGGACCCAGTCCGTGCAGCTGCCGACGCTCGCGCTCGCGACCGTCGTCTCGGTGCTGCCAGTGCTGATCGTCTTCCTGTTCGCGCAGCGCTTCCTGGTCGCGGGCATGACGGCGGGCGGCACCAAGGAGTGAGTCGAAACGCCGTTGAAAAGGAGCAATTTTGAAGGTCACCGGCTACCGCAGCCTGACAACGGAGCACGACTGGGGGCGACTGATCGGCGACGCCAATGGTGTCATGCCGGAGCCGCGCACCGAGGTGCACGTGCTGATCCTCGAGACCGACAGCGGTCTCGAGGGGGTCGGACTCGGCGCGCACGGCGACATCGACCGCGTCTTCGGCGCCGTCGAGGGTGAGGACCCGCGGGCCGTGTCGGCGCTCTACGACCGGATGCTGGCCCGGGTCTTCAAGACCGGCCACTCCGGCGCGACGTTCGGCGCGATCGGCGCGATCGACATGGCGCTCTGGGACCTCAAGGCGAAGGCGGCCGGTGAGCCGCTCTGGCGTACCCTCGGTGGCCTGGACCGATTCGTCCCCGGCTACGCCTCCGGGCTGGACATCGCGCTTGACGACGATGCCCTTGTACGCCTGTACGAGCGCTTCGCGGATCGGGGGTTCAGCGCCGGCAAGCTCAAGGGCGGCCGGAATCTCGAGCACGACCTGCGCAGGCTGGAGGCGCTGCGGGACGTCCTCGGGCGCAACTCGGCGCACCCCGCCCTCATGTTCGACGCCAACGAGTCGTGGAACCGTTCGCAGGCCGTGCGGTTCATCACGGCGCTGGAGCGCGTTGTCGACCTCACCTGGATCGAGGAGCCGGTGCGCCGGTGGGACGCGGCCGGACTGGCCTCGGTCCGGCGGGGCATCCGCGCCGCCGTCGCGACCGGCGAGAACCTCACCGGCCTTGAGCAGTACCGGCCCCTCCTGAACGCCGACGCGATCGACATCGTCCAGGTGGGCAACGTGTGGGGCATCACTCACTTCCTGCGCGTGGCCGCGGTGGCCCACAGCCTCGACCTCCCGGTGAGCCCGGTGGCCTACCACGGCAACGCCCTGGCGCACGCCGCCGTGGCGGTGCCGAACCACCTGACCTTCGAGGTTCAGGACCTCTCCTCGCCGGTCGGCCTCAAGATCGACCAGGAGTTCGAGGACGGGGGGATCATCCTCGGCGATGAGCCCGGTCTCGGCATCCGGGTCGACGAGGACCACATCAACGCCGTGCGAGCCGCCAACCCGCCGGCCGCCATCTCCGGGCCGCATGTCCGTCCCAACCGGGCGGGCCTGCGCATCGTCCCCGACTCCCACCAGGACGAGCCCATCGGCGCCCCCGCGGTGGAGCGGGTGGGGTCGTGAGCGCCCGGCCCCGCATCGAGCGTCACGCCCTCGTCGTCGGCGTCCGGCCGGAGCGCCGGGAGGAGTACCTCGAGCTGCACCGCCACGTCTGGCCGCAGGTCGAGCAGACCCTGCGCGAGGCCAACGTCACGAACTACTCGATCTTCATCGTCGGCGACACCCTGTTCGCCTACTACGAGTACGTCGGCGAGGATCACGCCGCCGACATGGCCCGCATCGCCGAGGACCCCGTGACCCGCGAGTGGTGGACCCACACCGATCCATGCCAGGTGCGCATCGTCGAGGAGCGGGAGCCCGGAGCCCTGTGGCAGCCGGTCGACGAGATCTGGCATCTGCCGTGAGCCGTTCCATCGACGCGCACGTCCATCTGTGGAACCGGAAGACCGACCCGCAGCCGTGGATCGAGCCCGCGACGATGGCGGCGATCGATCGGGACTTCGAGCCCGAGGACCTCGAACGGATGCTCCACTCGACCGGTGTGCACGCCGCCGTCGTCGTGCAGTCGAGCAACGGCGCCGCCGAGACGCGGCGGCTGCTGACGCACCTGAGCCCGTGCATCGCCGGTGTGGTGGGCTGGATCGACCTCACGGCCGATGTCGCCGCGCAGCTGGACGCGCTGGACCCCGCGGCGCGCGCGAGGCTGGTCGGGATCCGTCACCTGGTCCATGTCGACCCTGACACCGCTTGGCTCGCACGGCCCGAGGTGGGAACGGGGCTGAAGCAACTGGCCGCGCGCGGCCTCGGCTTCGATCTGGTCCTGCGGTCATGGCAGCTGCCGGCGGCCGCGACCGTCGTGTCCGGGCACCCGGAGGTACGCTTCGTCGTCGACCACCTCGGCGGGACCGCCGAGGCCGACGACACCGCTGCCTGGGCGGCCGGCCTGCGCGAACTCGCCGCCCGGCCGAACACCTACGCGAAGATCTCCGGGCTGGCCGGAGTCGTGAGTGGCGACCGGGCCGGACTTCGCCGCGTGGTCGACGTTGCGCTGGAGGCGTTCGGCGCGCAGCGGCTGATGTACGGGTCCGACTGGCCCCTCGCCGA
The DNA here is from genome assembly GCF_040685555.1 of Sphaerisporangium sp. NPDC088356. Lineage (NCBI taxonomy): Bacteria > Bacillati > Actinomycetota > Actinomycetes > Streptosporangiales > Streptosporangiaceae > Sphaerisporangium > Sphaerisporangium sp. NPDC088356. Next base: position 1,524 of record NZ_JBFBIK010000188.1, on the reverse strand, counting down.
GCTGGGGGCCGGTGCCGTCGCCTGGCGAGGCGCTGTGGAGGAACTGATCGGCGAGCTGAGCGTGACGGAGCGCCAAGCGATCATGTCCGGCACCGCGTCGGCGTTCTACCGGCTCGACGCATGACGGCAGAGTGGGGAATCGGCTGAACCGAGGCCCGCCGAGGCACGGTGTCACGGGTCTCGGCGGGCCGTCGCTTCGGCGATCTCGCGCATCCCGTGAGCGACGACGAGCGCCCCGGTCGCCGCGTCAGGTGTTCTGGGCGACCCTGGCCAAGGCCGGGGCTACCGCTGCAGACGCACGGGCTCGCTTCGTCCGGAGCGGCGGACGAGCCAGGCCTCGGTGATGTGCGTGAACATGGCCTCGGCGGCGCCTGCGGGGTCCTGTGCCGCGATGCGCTCGTAAATGCGCCGGTGGCCCTGGTTGGACGCCACGCACAACGCGCGCTCGGTGCGGCCCATGTAGCGGGCGGTGTTGATGGCCTGGTTCTCCAGTGACCGGACGACACCGCGGGCGATGCGGTTGCCGGACGTCCGCATGATCGTGTCGTGGAAGGCGCGGTCATGTTCGGCGTACGTGACGGGGTCTTCCACGAGTTCGTCCATGCGATCGACCAGTGCGCGCAGCCGATCGACGGTCTCCTCGTCCGCCAGGCGCGCGGCGACGTTCGCCATGTCTGTCTCGAGCAGGCGCCGGGTGACGACGAGGTCGTCGAGGATCGCCAAGGACTCGTCCTCGGCGATGCTCACCCCGAGGACGAGCTCGTCGAGCATGTCCCAGCTCGTCGGCGGAGTGACGATGGTGCCGAAGCCTTGCCGGACCTGTACCAGACCCTTCTCCTGAAGGATCTTCACCGCCTCGCGGATGACGGTCCGGCTCACCGAAAACGTCTCGCACAGGTCGGCCTCGCGGGGCAACGCGACCCCGGGCGGGTGAACCCCGCGTACGATCCGCTCCACCAGCTCGGCCGTGACCGCCTTGGCGAGATTGGCAGGTCGGCGCGCCCACGCCGGAGGAGTGGTAGCACTCACCTCTGCATGCTGTGATGCCGTCATGTCCCCCTCCGGATGGCGCGCCGCAGACGGCGTCACGACTTGACTGCCACTGTACTCCACCGTGTGGTCGTTACACGTCATACGGATTATGTATAAGTGCTGATCGTGGCACTAGACGTCCTGGGGAGGCTGTGGCCGCACCTTGCTCAATGGTCCGTTAATGAATGCGGTTTGGGAACGGATCGGCACCACTGAAGCGCTCTACGACCGGCGGGCCGAGGTCATTCCCTGCTAGTGATCACAGGTGACCTCGGCCCGGGGACCGGGAGTTGTCCCTGAGGGCTCAGCTGCGGGTCCATTGCTGGTTGGTGCCGCCGTGGCAGGTCCAGATTTGTACCTTGCTGCCGTTGGCGGTGCCGCTGTTGGACACGTCCAGGCACTTGTTGGCGCCTACGGCGGTGATGCTGCCGTTGGCGTTGATGGTCCACTTCTGGTTGGTCTGGCCGTTGCAGTCCCAGATGATGACCGCGG
>NZ_JBFBIK010000187.1:0-8782 GCF_040685555.1 Sphaerisporangium sp. NPDC088356 | reverse complement strand
GGGGGGTCGGCGCCCCCCCCCCCCCCCCCGCGCGGGGGGGCGGGGGGGCGGGCGGCGGGCGCGCCCGGGGGGGGGGGGGCGTGCGGCGGGCGGGGTGTTGCAGCACCCGGCCCGGCACGGGATCGCATCCATCGACCTGGAGGCCCCACGTGAGATCCTACAAATCCCGCCCCCTCACCCTGCCCGATCACGCCGTGACCCGCTCCGGCCGCCCTCTCGCCCTCACCGCCGTCCTCGCCCTTCTGCTCGCCCTCGTCGTCGTCCCGCTGACGACGGGCTCCGCGCAGGCCGCCCCGTCGGGCACGAAGGACGTGATCGCCAACCTCTTCACCTGGAACTGGCCCTCGGTCTCCGCCGAGTGCACCAACGTGCTCGGCCCGGCCGGGTACGGAGGCGTGGAGGTGTCGCCCCCGCAGGACTCGATGAAGGTTTCTGGCACCCACTCGTGGTGGGAGCTGTACCAGCCCGCCGGTTACGACCTGACCAGCCGGATGGGCAGCCGCGCGCAGTTCTCGTCCATGGTCCAGGCCTGCCACGCGGCGGGCGTGAAGGTCTACGCCGACGCGGTGATCAACCACATGACCGGCCAGGGCTCGACGTCGTACGGCGGGAAGAGCTTCTCGAAGTACATCTACCCAGGGACCTACTCGGCGGCCGACTTCCACTACTACCCGAACGCCTGCGGCAACTCCGACAACACCATCCACGACGGCGACTACACCGGCAGCGCGAACAACGTGCAGAGGTGCGAGCTGGTGGGCCTCGCCGACCTCGACACCGGCGCGAGCTACGTGCGGACCAGGATCGCCACCTACCTCAACGACCTGCGGAGCCTCGGCGTCGACGGCTTCCGCGTGGACGCGGTCAAGCACATGAGCCCGGCCGACGTCGGGGCGATCTACAGCCAGGTCACCGGCTCCCCGTACATCTTCCAGGAAGTGATCTACGGCGCCGGCGAGGCCGTGCAGCCGAGCCAGTACACCGGGCTCGGCGACGTGCTGGACTTCCAGTACGGGCGCTACCTCAAGCAGAAGTTCGAGGGCAACATCTCCGAGCTGCAGACCTTCGGCGCCGGCTGGGGCGGGATGCAGCCGAGCGACAAGGCCGTCACCTTCGTCACCAACCATGACACCGAGCGCAACGGCTCGACCCTCACCTACAAGAGCGGCTCCACCTACAACCTGGCGAACATCTTCCAGCTGGCCTGGAACTTCGGCACGCCGCAGATCTACGACGGCTTCACCTTCAGCAACAACGACGCCTCGCCGCCCTCGGACGGCAACGGCTACGTGACGGCCGCGAACTGCTCCAGCGGATGGACCTGCCTGCACCGCGACAGCGCGATCAACGGCATGGTCGGCTTCCACAACACGGTCAAGGGCACCTCGGTGGCCAACTGGACCGCCCCCAGCTCCAGCGTCATCGCCTTCAGCCGGGGCGCCAAGGGATGGGTGGCCATCAACAACGGCTCCGGATCCTACTCCGGCACCTTCACGACTGGCCTGCCCGCCGGGACGTACACCAACCTGACCGGCGGCGGCTCGGTGACCGTCAGCTCCAGCGGCACGGCGAGCGTCACCGTGCCGGCCAAGGGCGCGGTCGCCATCCGGGTCGGCGCGCCGGCCTCCCCGGCCGTCACCACCTCGTTCAACGCGAACGTGACGACGTCGTGGGGGCAGAACGTCTTCGTGGTCGGGAACGTCCCCGAGCTGGGCAACTGGAACCTCGCGAGCGCCGTGGCGCTGTCGTCGGCGACGTACCCGATCTGGCGGGCCACGGTGAGCCTGCCGGCGAACACGGCGATCCAGTACAAGTACATCAAGAAGAACAGCGACGGCTCCGTCACCTGGGAGAGCGACCCGAACCGGTCCTTCACCACCCCCGGCGGCGGCACGGCCACGCGCGACGACACCTGGCGCTGAGCATCCGTGGGCAGGCCGCGACCCGGCCTGCCCACCCGGTCACAGCCGAAAGCGGGCGACGATCGGGGCGTGGTCGGAGTCGGCGGCGTCGCGGCGGACGGCCGGGTCCTCGGTGACCGACGGGAGGCCGTGCCCCACCACCGACCGGATCTCCTCGACCCGCTCGATGAGGGCGCGGCTGGCCAGGACGTGGTCGATCAGCTCCCCCCGGCCGTTGTGGATCCGCGAGTAGCGCTCGGCCTCGGGGATCAGGGTGGCGAGGTTCCACAGCCGCCACGCGTCCCCCCGGTCGGGACGCAACGCGCCGGCCGTGCCCAGCTCGGAGCCGGGCGGCCCCAGCACGATCTGCGTGGTGGCCGCCTGCGGCTCGTCGTTGAAGTCGCCGAGGACGACCACCGGACGGTCCTGCCCGTGCCCGCCGACCAGCCGGTCGGCGAGCCCGCGCAGGGTGGTGGCCTCGGCCGCCCGCCGGTACAGCGCGTACGCGCCGTACCTGGCCCGCTCGCCCTCGTCGCGCGCCTGGAACCTGCCGCCGGGAAAGCTCAGCAGCTTGGACTTCAGGTGGCAGACCGCGACGTCCAGCGTGACTCCCGGAGCCGGCTCGACGCGGACCGCGAGCATGCCGCGGCTGGTCTGGGTGGTCGCGGGACCGGTGTCGGCGTTCTGTACGGCGGCCAGCGGGGCGGCGAAGGCCGTGACGTTCTCAAGGACGGTCAACGGGAGGCGGCTGATCACCCCCACCCGGATCCCCCGCGCGTCCGGATGCGGTGACAGCTCGGTGTGCCATTCGCCGTCCAGCGCCGCCACCAGGTCGGCCAGCGCCTCGGGCTGTCCCACCTCCTGGACGCCGAGGACGTCGGGCCCCATCGCGCTGATCGTGCCGGCCATCGCCGCGATCTTCTTCTGGTACGCGACCGCGTCGTGGGGACCGTACTCTCCCCCCGGCTGGAACAGGTTCTCCAGGTTCCACGTGCCGACGACGACCATGAGCCCTCCCTGAACGTCCGTGACCCCCCGCCGTTCCACTATGACCACCTACACAGGGGTTGGCCACGCTTACGGGTAATGAGTAGCCCTGTGTCAAGCTGAGCAGTTCCGGCTGGGCTTACCTGGCCAGATGCGGCGACGTGATCGCGATGATTCCGGCGGCCTCGCGGTCCCCGCCTCCACTGGCTGCCGGCATCCCGCGAGATCTGGAACTCCCGCACCGCTTCCCTGCCAGTGGTTTCCTGCGGGCCCGTCTCTGTCAACGGCCAAGTGCGTGTTTTTTACATGGCCACGGACATGGCGGGCGGTGGATCTGCCGGAAGGAACCGCGGCGGTGCCGTGCTGTTCCGTGAAGCCGTGGCGAGCCGCTGGTGCTCTCGCGCTTGGCAGTCAGGATGGCTGAACTTCGTCGAAGAGGGCGAGGGCTTCGGTGGGGTCCGGGCTCACGAGGCGTTCCAGCCCGGCCGTCGTGATCTTCGCCCACCTGCCGGCCCGTGCCCACATCTGTTCCTCGAAGGCGCGGACGGCCTCGTCCAGATCGCCAGGGCCGGGGGCGGCGGCGACGGACTCGGCGAGTTCGGCGCCTTCCAGCATCGCGAGGTTCGCGCCCACCCCCAGCGGGGGCATCAGGTGGGCGGCGTCGCCCAGTAGCGTCACCCCGGGGACGTGGGCCCAGGTGTGGGACACGGGCAGGACGTAGAGGGGGCGGTGGACGAAAGCGGTGCCGTGGCGGAGGAGGTCGAGGACGGGAGCGGCCCAGCCGTCGAACAGAGCCAGCAGGCTTGATCGCACGGCCTCGACGTCGGCGAGGTCCAGGCCCGCGTCCAGGCCTGCGCGCCGGTTCAGGCCCATATGCCGGTCCAGGTTCGTGTGCCAGTCCAGCGGCGCGCGGAACTGGGCGTACACCTTGACGTGGCCGCCGCTGTTGCGCTGGGCGACGAGGGCGCGGTTCACGCCGTACACAGCCATGGAACCGTCGCCGATCAGCCGGGCGAGGTCGGGGTGGCGGGTGTCGACGTCGTCCAGGGAGGTCTCGACCAAGGTGACGCCGGTGTAGTGCGGCGTCGCGGACGAGATTGCCGGGCGGACCCGGGACCAGGCGCCGTCCGCGCCGATCACGAGGTCGAACGTCTCCCGTCGCCCGTCCGCGAAACGGACCAGCACGCCGTCCCCGGTCCCCGGCTCCACCTTCGTCACCCCCCGCCCCCACTGAACGTCGAGGGGGCCGAGCAGCAGGTCACGGAGTTGCCCGCGGTCGATCTCGGGATTGGCCCGGTCACCCGGACGGGGTTGCCAGTCGCGGAGGACGGTCCCGTCGGTGTCCAGGATGCGCATGGCCTGCCCCTCGGGACGGGACAGCGCCTGGAACTCCGCCAGCAGCCCCGCCTTGCCCAGCGCGAGCTGGCCCATGCCTTCGTGCAGGTCCAGCGTGCCGCCGGGGGGACGGGCGTCGGGGGCGGGATCGCGTTCGAGGACGGTGACGGGGTGATGGTGGCGGTGCAGGACGCGGGCGAAGGTGAGGCCGGCGGGGCCGCCCCCGATCACGGCGATACGGTGTCTCATATCGATATACTGTATTTGCCTATTACGATGAATCGCAACAGTACGATGTACCCATGACTGTGTGGGACCGGCCGGAGCCGCCGACTCGCCCTGTGCCGCTCGACCGGGAGCGAATCGCCGCCGCCGCCATCGCGCTGGCCGACGAGGGCGGGCTGGAAGCGGCGTCGTTGCGCAAGGTCGCCGCCCGGCTGGACGCCGGCCCGATGCGGCTGTACGGATACATCTCCACCAAGGAGGAGCTGTTCGACCTCATGGTGGACGAGGTCCACGCCGAGATCCTCGCCGAGGAGCAGCCCGGCGACTGGCGGGAGGTGCTGCGCGTCCGCGCCCATCGCACCAGGCAGGCCACCCTCCGCCACGAATGGCTGGCCGACCTGCTCGGCGGCCGTCCGACCCTGGGCCCAAACGCCCTCGCCGTGACCGAGGCCACGCTGGCCGCCCTCGACGGCCTCGCCGACCTCGACACCGTCATGCGCGCCGTGGAGACTGTCAGCGCCTACTTCACTGGCGCGATCAGGCGCGAGATCGCGAACCTGCGGGCCGAGCGCGCCACGGGCCTGTCCAAGCGCGACTGGCAGCGCGCCTCCGGCCCGCATGTGAGGAAGATGCTGGCCACGGGCCGCTTCCCGGCGCTGGCGAAGGCCGTGTACGACGGCACGGAGGTGGACGCCGAGGCGTCCTTCGCGACCGGCCTCGACTGGGTCCTCGACGCCGTGGCCGCCAAACTCACCCGGCCGCCGTCGTGACGCCCAAACATCGGCGTGCTGTTCTACCGGCTCCTGGCCGACCAGCTTGACGACGAGGCCGACCACGAACGGCGCCGGCACGCGCTCTCCAAGACCGTGCGCCGCGCCTTCGCCCCCTGAGCCCGCCCGCCGCGGCGTCCACGATCGGGATCAGCACCAAAGCGGCGTCAACGGGTATTTAGCGAGATTCGACCCACAGGATTCGGCCCGGCGGTTTATGCCGTTAAAAGCGGGCATGGGCGGGATTAGTCCAACAAATCAACCCTGGCGAGGAGACGCAATGCTCACGCTTACAGACACCGCCGCCAAGGTGATCCGTGACCTCAACGCCCAAGCGGGCGAGTCGACCGACAAGGGGATCCGAATCTCGTCGCAGGACGACGACGCGGGCTCGCTGATGCTGTCCGTCGCGGACGGGCCCCAGACCACCGACAAGGTCGTCGAGAGCGAAGGGGCCAAGGTCTACCTCGACCCGGTGGCCGCGACCGTGCTCGAGGACAAGGCTCTCGACGCCGCCATCGACGACCAGGGAGGCATCTCGTTCCACGTCGAGGACCAGTCGGCCTGACGTCGCAGCGCAGGTGACCTACGCCCCGCTGCCCGGCCATGAGCGCCAGGCAGAGGGTGCCGTACGTGTGTTCACGGGCAGGAGTGGGACCAGGTGTAGAGGTTCAGGCTCCGGCCCTTGTCCTCGACGACGCTGGGCGGCGCGTCGGTGAGCTGGAACCCCGCCGCCCTGGCCACCCGGATGCTCGCCTCGTTGTCCCGCTCGATCTCCAGGAAGACCTGGGAGAGCCGCGCGGCGGTGTGGGCGAAGTCCGTCAGCACCCGCACGGCTCGCACCGCCAGCCGCTGCCCCCGGTAAGCGGGGCCGACGGCGTAGCCGAGGCTCGCCGTCCCGTCGTCCCACATGCTCCGGCTGAGCAGCACCTCACCCTTCGCCCGGCCGCCGTCCGTAGTGATGGCCAGGTGGACGCGCCCGCCGGTGGCGCGCGAGCGGCGGGCCTTCTCCAGGTAGTCGCGGGCGGCCCCGAGGCCGAAGGGCGACACCAGCGGCGTCCAGTAGGCGACTTCCGGGTTGTCGAACAGCTCCACCATCACCGGGAGATCGTCGTCCGCCCACTCGCGCAGGACGAGGCCATGGCCGCTCAGCCGCAGTCTGGAGGGAAACAGGCGGCGCGTGCCGTTCTCAGTGGTCATGGAGGGGCCTCTCGGTGCCGGGGACCGTGTGGCGACAGAGTGCCAGATCACTCGAGACCGGGAGGTAAGCACAAGACTGTTGTCCGGGCCGGCAGGGAAGCCGGGGACAACAGTCTGGTGGATCATCGCCTGGCGCGGCCCGGCTGGACTGACGTCTCCCTCTGGTCGCGGACCGTTTTGCCCGAGCTCTCGGAGGAGGTGGCCCTCCTCCGAGAGCATCGGCTCCGGACCAGTCCAGGTTGGTCCGGGGTCTGTGGAGGTCTCGGATGAGGGGCCTCGGGGACAGGTGCGTCCTCCTGTCCCCGAGACCCGGTCCTCGTGCCCCTCCAGGGAGGGACGGGCCTCGCTAGGAGGCGTAGACCTCGAATTCGGAGAGCTGGCCGGCCGGCCAGCCCGTGTTGCCGGTGAAGCTCAGGCGCAGGTAGCGCTGGCTCGTCGCCGTGAAGGTGATCGTGGCCGTGTTACCCGTGGCCGGGTTGAAGGTGTAGGCGGCGGAGGCCTTCACCGTGCTGTAGGAGGACCCGTTGGTGGACCCCAGCACCGAGAGCGTCTGCGAGCGGGTCGCCCAGGAGGCCGCCGGCGGCAGCTTGAGCACCACCCGGCTGACGCTGGTCGCGGCGCCGAGGTCGACGGTCACCGTCTGGGGCCAGGCGTTGTTCACGCTCTCCCAGTAGGTGTTGGCGTTGCCGTCCACCACGTTGCCCGACCCGTACACGTCGGAGTGACCGCTCTCGCTGGTCGCCTTGCCGCGTGCCAGGTTGCCCGCCGGAGGGGTGGGAGTGGGAGTCGGCGTGGGGGTCGGGTCCGGGCCGCCGGTGGCGTACACCTCGAACGAGGAGAGCTGCGCGGCCGGCCAGCCGGTGTTGCCGGTGAAGGTCAGCCGCACGTACCTGACGTTGGTCGCCGGGAACGTGACCGTCGCCGTGTTGCCCGAGGCCGGGTTGAACGTGCGCCCGGCGGCGGCCGAGAGCGGCGTCCAGTTCGTGCCGTCCGTGGAGCCATGGACCGCGATCGTCTGCGTGCGGGTGGCCCATGCCGCCGCCGGGGGCAGCTTCAGCACCACGCTCTGGGCCGAGACGACGCCGCACAGGTCCACGGTGATCGTCTGCGGGAAGGCGTTGCTCGCCGACTCCCAGTAGGTGTCCGCGTTGCCGTCCACCGCGTTCGGCGCCGCGAAGCCCTGGTTCTGGCTCGTGGCCGTCACCGCCTTGCCCCGGGCCACGTCACCGGTGCCGGGCGCGCAGGGCGTCGGCGTGGGGGTCGGAGTCGGGGTCGGGGTGGGCGTGGGGCCGGTCGGCGTGGGGCTCGGGGTGGTGTTGCCGCCACCGCCCGGGTAGATGTAGTTCGGCGCCGGCCACTGGCCGGTACAGGTGGTGGAGCTGGGGCTCCAGCCGCTGTTCCCGGTGCCCTGGGTGATGACGAGCCCGGTGCCGACACAGTTGTGGATCGCGACCCCGGCGCCGATGTGGGCGGCGGTGACGTTGGTGAAGTTCGCGGTCGCCGGCGACTGCGCCTGGATCATGTACGTGCCGGTGCCGTCGATCCGGACGTTGGTGAAGTTGACGGTCTTGGTGCTGCCCTCGATGAAGTGGATGGCGGCGTACGAGCTGTCCAGGATGTCGGTGTCGGTGACGTTGATCGTCGCGTTCACCGGCTCGTTCAGCCCGTCGAACCACAGCGCTCCGACGCCGAAGTTCCAGTTGTAGTCGGAGTTGCCGGCCCTGAGCAGCGTGTTGCGCGCCACGGTGATCGTGCCGGCGACCGCGGTGCCCTGGCCGGAGTTGACGCCCGGGTAGCGGTTGGCGATGTGGATGCCGCCGCCGTTGGAGATGGTGTCGGCGACCACGTTGTCGGTGATCTTGATGTCCCTGCCGCCGTAGGTGACGATGTTGTTCGCCAGGATCGGCAGGATCACCGTGTTGTGGGTGAACGAGTTGTTGACGTTCGCCACGTTCTCCGGCCACATCGCGAGGCCGTCGTCACCGGTGTTGCGCACGAAGGTGTTGGTCACCGTCGAGTTGGTCACGCCGATGTGGAAGTTCACCCCGTCGGCGGTCTGGTCCAGGATGCGGCTGTTCTTGATGGTGAAGTTGTCCATCGGGCCGTCCATCCAGGCGCCGACCTTGGTGTGCTGGAGCCACAGGTTGTCGACGGTGGAGTTGGACATCGCGCCGCCGAGGGCGTTGACCTGGTCCTCGTCCACGCGCTCGGTGATCTCGCCCATGATGGCGAAGTCCCTCAGCGTGACGTTCCTGCTCGGGCCGCCGTTGTTGACGTACTTGCCGTAGATCCCCGCCGCCCGGTTGCGCTGGGTGGGGTGGCGCCCGGTGAGCACGCTGTACCAGGGGCCGGCGCCCGCGAGGG
>NZ_JBFBIK010000186.1:0-9148 GCF_040685555.1 Sphaerisporangium sp. NPDC088356 | reverse complement strand
CACCCATTCGAAGCTGGACCAGTTACCCGACCAAGGTTGCGTGACGGGCCACTAGAAGGTCGTCGGGTGTGACCTTCAGAGCCCTGCACAGCTTAGGCCGCGTGTAGGGGACGGGCTCACTGTCCCCGCATTCCCACCGGCCTACCGTCGAACGGTCGACCCCGAGTAGTTCAGCAAACGACTCCTGACTGTAGCCCAACGCCTTTCTACGATCCGCAAGCCGCTGCCGTCTGGCGGCCATAGGCACCTCCGGTGGGAGCCGTTCGCCAACGTCAGCGTACGGGACGCCCCGTTGATGCGGCAGAAATGCGGATGGTTGCGGCAGAGATGCGGAGGTGCCGCGCTGGTTCGACGGTCGCCGCCTCGGTTGTCTGGATGTAGTTGCCCGACAACGGAACGGAGCCCCGATGCTTCGCAGAACGAGCCGCGTTCGTCATGGTGGCGAAGCCGCGCCCGCCCTCGACTTCGACCGGCCGCACGAGCGGCGCCCGACTCGCCCCCCACGTCACGATCCTGACGCCACCCAGCATTTGGAGAACCTGCGGGCTGCGCTGGGGCAAGCGAGCCCCGGCCTGTTCGTGAAGCTGGAGCGGCCGACGGGCTGCCCGCCCCGGCTCCGGATCACCGTGCCCGAGCTCGGGGAACTGTCGGAGACCATCCACCACCTGCCTGGCCAGGGATCCGAGGACGCGGGCTACTACGCCTGGGCGTGGGGCGAGGTTGTCGGTCCGGTCCTGAGACGGGGCGAGACGGCCATCGCGGTCCTACGGTTTCTGGCCGCCCGAGGGCGGCACGCGTGACCGGGTCGGGTTCTGCCTTGGCGCCTGCGGTGCGGATCGAGGTCGGCGGGGCCGGCGCGTTCTTCGCCGAAGTCGCCGCAGGTCTCCCGACGAGCACTGCGGTGGCCGTAGTGGTGACTCATCTGCTGCCCGGCCAGATGAACTTCCTGACGGCGTTCGAGCACGTCGCCAGGGTCGTCGCGGTGCTGCCTAAACCCAAGTCCGCCGACCTGCGCACGCGGGAGCTGATCGCGGCCGTCCATCGCTGCGACGCCCTGGACCGGGCTCGGTTTGCCGATCCGCTCTGGTTGACCGCCTACCTGGAGGGACGGGCAGCCGGTCGACGGCTCGTCCTGGCCGACATCGGCGGGTACTTCGCTCCCGCTCTCGCCGAGGCGTGCACCAGGTTCTCCGGCCAGATCGCCGGGGTCGTCGAGGACACCGAGAACGGCCTGCTGCGCTACATGCAACTGGACACCCTCCCCTGCCCGGTCTACAGCGTCGCGCGCAGCCCCCTGAAGGAGCCGGAGGACCGGCTGGTCGGCGAAGCGATCGTGTTTTCGATCGAGTCGCTGCTGCGCCGGATGGGCGAGGTCCTGCCGGGTCGCCGGGCCTGTGTGCTGGGCTTCGGCAAGATCGGCTCAGGGATCGCCGCAGCCCTGCACGGCCGCCATGTCCAAGTCACGGTGCGCGATACCGACCCGGTGCGCCAAGCCCAGGCCATCGCGGTCGGATACCGCTCGGGGCCGCTGCCCGAGGCGCTCGGGGGTGCGGACCTGGTTGTGAGCGCGACCGGAAGCCACGCCATCGGCATGGAACACCTCGACCTTCTGCGGGACGGCGCGTTCCTCGCGGGCGCCACCTCCGGCGACGACGAGTTCGACCTGAGCGAGCTCAGCGACGAGGCCGGCGGCTTCACCCGCCAGGACGTCATCGACGGCATCGCCCGCTACGACCGGGAAGGGCGGGCCTTCTTTCTACTCGGCAACGGGAACGCGGTGAACTTCCTTCACACCTCCGCCATGGGCCCTGCCATCCACCTCATCAAGGCCGAGATCGTCGCTGCGGCGGCACGTCTCCTCTCCGACCCTCACGAGCCGGGCCTGTACGAGGTCCCGGCACGGACTCGGGCGCGGATCGCCGCGGCCTGGGTCGAGACGTTCCAGCGACCGGCCGACGCTCCCCACGGAAGACAGGTCCCGCAATGATCGTCGGAATCGAGGGCGTGAGCTGCACAGGCAAGACCACTCTGGCCGCCAGCCTGGGCGAACAGCTCGGGTGGGAGGTGATCGGCTGCTACTTCCACTTCGCGCCCGACCCCTCCGTGCTGGGTCGGCCGATCGCCGATTCCGAAGCCGAGCAACTCACCTCCCTGGCCGCCCATTTCCCGGTCGAAGCGCAGCGCCACAAGAGCGCCCTGGCGGCAGCCGTCCGCGACGGCGGGGTAATCCTCGATCGCACGGTTAACACCCTGCTCGCCCACATCCGTGCCGTCGGCCACCTTCAGGACCTGAACGCGACCGCGATGGCACGTTCCCTGGTCGCCCACCAGATCGCCGCCGGTACGGCCACCGTGCCCGATCTGACGTTGCTGCTGACCGGTGACGCCGCTGTCCTGGCAGACAGGGCTTACTCCCGCCCCGCCCTACCGGCGATCTACTACGCGCCGGATTTCGCCAAGCATTTCAATGCCCATTTCGACGACCCGATCGGCCGGTGCGTCCGCCTGGACGCCACAGCCGAACCCGGGACGGTCCTCAAAGCGGCTCTCGCCCAGATCTCCCAGGCCCGGAGGCATTGAGATGTATGCCATCGGCCTATGCGTCGACGAGCAGTACCTGCTGCCGTCCCTGGTCACCCTCGGCGCACTCGCCGAGACCTTGTCCCCTGCCGACCGGCGCGACGCCGCAGTGCGGATCCTCACACTCGATCTCACCCGCCAGCACGCCGCCACCATGGCCGCGTACGTGGCCAGGATCGGATTCGGTTCCTTCGCACTACGGTGGGCACGTCCGTCCAGCCGAGCGCTGATGGTCGACGACGACTACATCACCGAGACGGCCTACCTGCGGTTCCAGTTCACCCAGCGCTTCCTCGACCGCCCCTACCTCATTTACGTCGACGCCGACACCCTGCCCGTCGACGACATCACAGGTCCGCTGGAAGACCTGGGAGCCGGGCGGCTCGGCCTGGTCGCCGATGAGTTCAACTCTGCCATCGGCCAGCGCACTGCCCTGCCCGGCCTCGCCGAGGATCGCCCCGACCTCCTGGGCCGCCCCTACTACAACTCCGGCATGTGGTGGACGTCAGCCGAACTCCTGGCCACCATCCGCGCCGGCGTTGAGACTGCTCTGCTGACCGGACGCCGGTATCTGTTCCACAACGACCAGGACGCCCTCAACTTGTGGCTGCTCGACCACTCCCATGTCCAGCCGGTGCCGGGCCGCTATAACACCTACGAGCTGAGCCGGTTCCTGGCCCGCAGTGACTGGACCCGCCGCCGCACCACTCGAAACCCCCACCCAACCGACACGGCCCTCCTGCATTTCGTCGGCCGCGCCAAACCCTGGCTGACCACGACCCCACCCACCGAACACGTGCGCCTGTACCGGAGAGCCCTGACTCGCACCACCCGGGAGCTGCGGCGGCTCGGTGACCACAGCGTCGACGCGCAGGCCTTCGGGAGGCGGTCATGACCGCCTCACCCGGATGGCCGGCCGCGGCGGCGGCCTGCCGCGCCCTGCTCGCACGGACGTTCAACCGGGCCGACCGGCTAGCCAAGGCTCCCGGCTCGGCGGTCTATCGGGTCACCTTCCCGGACGGGCCAGGACCGCAGACCGCGATCATCAAGCTGTACGCGGGCTCCACCCGGTGGAAGGCCACCCGGGAACACCAGGTCCTGGTGCAACTGGGAGCCACCGAGCAGTTCAGCGCGCCGACCGTGCTCAACGCCGGGGAAGTGCCAGGGCTCGATGTCACCGCTCTGGCCCTCAATGACCTCGGCACCTCCACACTGGGCAGCGCCGTTGGCAGCGGAGCTCTCTGCCTGCCGGACGCATTGAGAGAGCTCGGCCGGCTCCTAGCATGCTTCCACCGGGTGCCTCGGCAGCTGAACTCCGAGCCGAGGCTTGCTGCCGAGGTCACCGACCTCCAACGGCGGCTCCCCGCCGATCTCCGCCACCTCACCGCGCGAACACTTCAATCAGTGATCGACCGGTCCCAGTGGCGGCCGGGTGTCTGGTGTCACGGCGACCTTCACCTGAACAACGTGCTGCTCGCGCCGGGCCCTCACCTCATCGACTTTGAGCAGGTCGGCGACAACCTGCCCGAATACGACCTCGCGCAGACCGCCGTCACGGCGAGCGCCCTCACCGCGGGGGACCGCTCTCCGATCGTCGCGGGCTATCACGAGGACGTGTGCGACGAGCTTCTGACCGGCCTGATCGTCTTCCAAGCATTGCGCGGCTGGTGGTGGGCCGCAGTCCAGGAACAACGCGACATCGACCTCTGGGAGGCCCGCCTCAAGCTCGCCCTCACCCACGACGCCCTGACGTGACCCCTCTCACCTGCCAGGAGCACCGAATGGATCAACCTGCCCCGACCCTGTCGGTCATCATCCCCGCCTTCAACGAGGAGCAGTACCTGCCCTGCTACCTGCCGAGCGTCCTGGAATCCATCGGCCGGTGGGAGCTCGGCAGCGGCCTGCGCAGCGAGGTAATCGTCGTGGACAACGCCAGCACCGACAACACCGCTCAGATCGCCCGGGCCTTCGGCGCCCGTGTTGTCCACGAACCGGTCGCTGGAATCGGGCGGGCGCGCAACACCGGAGCGGCAAGCGCGTCCGGCGCCTATCTTGTGTTCGTCGACGCGGACGTGCACTTCCCCATCGAGGGCATCACGGAGATCATCAGGTCACTGGACACGGGGCGGTGCGTGGGCGGGGCGGTCCCGCCCCTGTACGAGCCGACGAAAACAGGGACTCGGCTCCTGGTCGCGGCGTGGGCTCTCTACCGACGGTTCTACGGCGGAGCCCAAGGAGTCACCCAGTTCTGTACACGATCGGCCTTCACCGAGTTGAACGGCTACCGACCAGACCTGTTCATGAGCGAGGACGTGGAGTTCTTCGCCCGGCTCAGCCGCCACGGCCAGCGAACCGGCGCTCCGATCAGGCACCTGACCGACCTGCGGGTCCGGCCCTCCCATCGCCGCTTCGAGCAGTGGCCGAGCTGGCGAATGATCCTTTGGGCCAACCCGGTCACCGCACACCTGTTCCTGTCCTCCCGCCGTTTCTGGCGGAACTGGTACGACCGCACCGTCCGCTGAGGAAGACCACCATGAACCGCGAAACGCTCCCGCAGCCGGATGACCTCGGCGTCTACACCTTCCCGGAGGACCTCATCCAGGCCTACCGCGCCCACCAGAACGCTCTGGCCGCCCGCCGCAGAACCGGCGACGCATCGATCATCGGAGTCACTGCCCCCCACGGCCAGCACCCCTACCTGATTGAGCAACGCCGGCCCGAGGGTCGCCCGGTCGTCGTCATCGAACCGCACCATGACGACCTCGCCCTGTCCGCGAGCGGTACCTTCCTCGCTCGCCCCCGCCCCCTCACCGTCGTGACCGTGTTCACCGACACCAACAGCGCCGATCGCGCGGTGAAGGCCCGCTACCCAAACCGAGCCCTCGTCTCCGACCTGCGGGCGCAGGAGTCCCGGCAAGCGCTGCGTCCGCTGGGTGCGCGTCACCATCTCCTCGGCCACGTCGACGCCGCCCCGCCGTACAGGCCCTACGCCCGCGACGATCTCGACCGGGTCACCGCCGATCTTGAAAAGGTCCTCACCGACCTGGGTGACGCCGAGATCCTCGCCCCAGCCGCGGTGACCCGCCACCCGGACCACCTCCTCGTCCACGAGGCCGCTAAGCGCCTGGGCTGCCGGTGGTTCTGGGACGACGTCGCGTTCTGGCAGACCTATGCCCTGTCGGTCGATGACCTCTATCTGTTCCACAAACGCTCCGCCGGCGTCCTTTCCGGTGAGCTCACCGACATCACCGACGCGCTGCTGGACAAGCTCACGCTGCTCTACCTGCACTCCTCCCAGCTCCAGCCCCTGCACGCGATGTACCGGCCGATCCGGTACGCCTGGACGACCGGGTCGGGCCTGCGCAGCCAGAAGTCCCCGGCCGCATACGCCGAACGCTTTTACCGGACGGTGACATCATGACGAGCGCAGGCACCGTCGTGTTCGTCTGGCGCCGCATCCCGCCCCCGTTCCTGATCGGCGGAGCGGAGGTCTCCCAGCAGCTTCTCGCCGAGCAGTTCGCCGCGGCCGGCTGGAGGACGATCTACCTTGCCTCCCACGAGCCGCCCTGGAGCGGGGTCTGCGAACTCTCCTCGATGGTGCGGCACCTCACCGGCTCCAGGATCATCGTAGACCTGCGCGAGGCCCAGCAGGAGCTCCGCTACGCCTGGAACGGCGTTGACGTCCGGGTGTTCCCGCAAGATCGGCTACTCGCCGAGCTGCGCCGCGTCCTCCAGGACGTCCGCCCGGACCTGGTCGTGACCTCGCAGGAAGGCTCCGCCGAACTGGCCGCCCTGGCCCGCCCGTTCACGACGGTCGCGGGATGGCTGCATTCGGTGTCCAAGACCGGGTTCCACGTCTTGGACGGCAAACCCCAGATCGCGCTCGCGACCTCCCGGTTCGTTCTTTCACGGACCCCTCGATCCCAGGCCGCGGAGCTGTTCTACCCGCCGTTCGCCGTACCAGCCCAGACAGGCTCGGCGGTCACAGGTGACCTGCTAATGGTCAACCCGGTGCCCGCCAAGGGATCGGCGCTGGTCCATCGCCTCGCCGATAGCTTGTCCGAACGTCGCTTCACCCTGGTGGAGGGATGGTGGGACACCTCGGCGGAATTCGCCCGGCACCCCAACGTCACCTGGGTACCACGCACGTACGACATGGGTGTTCTGTACGCCGGGCACCAGTTGCTGCTCGTCCCGTCCACCGTCGAAGATGCCTTCCCCCGCGTCATCGTCGAAGCCGGACTACACGGCCTCCCGGCTCTCGGATCGACCCGCGGCGGGATCCCCGAGGCCATCGGGAACCCCGCGCTGCTGGCCGCCCCGGACGATCCCGTCGCGTGGACCGCCCTCATTCGAAACCTGGCCGGACCCGGCTTGGCGGCGGCCGCCCACGGGGCACGCGCCCGGGCAGCACCGATGACCAGGCTTTGCCTACCCGAACTGGCCGCGATGGGCATCATCGCCGGCTAGCCGGCTTGGAAAGCAGCCTGCACCTCGTCGAGGTGTTCGCTCCACCAGCCCAGCAACCGTTCGCCCGACACCCACAAAGCGTCAGGCCCGTGATCATCCTTGTCGTAGTGCCACTGAAGCTGCCAGAAGTCGGTCATCCGCTTCCACCACAAGCGCTGGACCGCATCCGCCAAGGCCTCATCCGAGATCACGACGACCGACCGGTAGCCGGTGACGAACGCCGAAACCTGCGCCAGGTCAAGGCGCCCCTCGTCAGTGGTGAACTGCACCTGAGCCGTCCGCACCACCTCCTCGGCGTACGGGCGAACCGCCAGACGGTCCCAATCCAGGACCGCAGTGACGACCCCCTCCTGCCAGAGTAGATTGAGCGGCTGAAGATCCCCGTGAGTCCAGCCCGAAGGACCAACGGGGACTTCGTCCACAGGCCGCTGCCCGGCATGAGCCGTGATCAGAGCCTTCCTGTGATCCAGTCGCTCACGGACGTCAATGTCGAAGGGCCCGACCTCGTCCATGGCCGCGATCACGTCGAGGAAGCGATTGGCCTCGCCCAGCGCCGCCTCCGGCGTCGTGACCTTCGCTCTCAGAGTCTCAGCGGGCCGATCCAAGCCCGTCCGTGGGGAACTCAGCCCCACGTGAACGCGGCCGACCAACTCCCCGAGTCCCCTCGCCTCGCCCAGGTCCAGGGCTGTACCGGGCCGGTGTGCGCCTTCGGCCCACTCCAGGACGCAGTAACCACGCCCGTCGATCTCCACGACCGTGTCGCCACCGGCCAGTCGCGGAACACAGATCGGCAGCCTTTCATCGCCGAGCACACTCAGCACCTTGAGACTCATGCGCGCCTTGGGCAGCGTCACATCGACGATCAGCTTCAGCGCGAAGACTCCACGCTCTGTCTCCAGCCGCCAGTTCGGGTTCATCATCCCCTCGGCGATGAAGCTCACGTGCTGCGCCTCGCCGAGGCCGAACCTTTCCGTGATCCCCGCCAGCTCGCTCTCAGCGATCCGGCCCCGAGAGAGCTGCTTCACCGTAGAGGTCTCATCAGTCACCCTCAGAAGGCTAGGGCACGGTCGGGGCTTTCCCGTGAGATGTGGACTCCGGCTTATGCGGCGATCAGCCGATGGCATGCCTGAGACCGGCAGCGTGGCTAGCGGCAGGCCATGAGCCGGGCTCGTGAAATTGCCGGGCGGGCCACGGGAGGCCGCTTTGACCTGCGCTATCGTGAAAAGTGGATGTGCCAGGAGGAGGGGTGGTCGCTGCGACCGGACGGCCGATCATCCTCGGCGCGTGCGGCGTCTCGATCGTGGTTGATGGCCTCATCGCCAGCCACCGCGTCTACTACGACCAACTGGAGCTGGCGACCCAGCTCGGGGCCAACCTCTGCTTCGGCGCCGTGAATTGCGATCTTGGTCCCGACGGCGAATGGACGAACAGGCCATCCACTACCTAAAGTCCTTTTCATGACTTCTGATGATCTCCTGGTGCGGAGGGCCGAGAAGAGCGACGCCGAGGAGATCTTCGGACTGGCCCGCGAGTTCGCCTTGTCGTTCCGCCCGCAGCGGTCGGCGTTCGACGCGGCCTTTCCGCTCCTGCTGGAGAACCCGGACGCCCTCGTCCTCGTCGCGGTCGTGGACGGCGACGTGCGCGGCTACCTGCTCGGTTACGTGCACCTGACCCTGTTCGCCAACGGCCACGTCGCCTGGGTGGAGGAGGCGATGACCCAGCACGGCTTCCGCCGGCGCGGGCTGGGCAGGGCGCTGCTGGAGGAGTTCGAGGTGTGGGCGCGGTCCAGGGACGCCGGGTACATCGCGCTGGCGACCCGGCGTGCCCCGGAGTTCTACGAGGCGCTCAAGTACGAGTCCGCTGGAACGTACTACCGCAAGGTCCTGAAGACCGGCGACCAGCGAGCGTAACGGGGGCGCCCCACCAGGCGCACCCCCCGGTGGCAGCGCTGGCTGGACGCGCGCTGGTGATCAGGAAAGTACGCATTGGCGTCCAGCCTTGGTGCGTACCTGCGGGGGCGTCATGGCGTCGCCCTGCCGGGCCTTCATCGAATCCTTTCAGCGTGGAGACCCCGGCCTTCAGGCCGGGGAGGAAACGC
>NZ_JBFBIK010000185.1:0-9183 GCF_040685555.1 Sphaerisporangium sp. NPDC088356 | reverse complement strand
GGGCCCCTTCCGGGTGCCCGCGCCGCGACGGCCGTGCCGCTAGCGGGTGATGGTGAAGGTGTCGATGTCGAACAGGGAGCCCGAGCCTCCGGTGAAGGACAGGAACAGTGCCCCCGTCGCCGAGCCGGTCAGCGTGGTGGACACGGTGGTGAAGGTGTCGAAGCTGCCGGTGCTGGCGACGTTGACCGAACCGAGGAGGGTGCCCGTCTGCGAGCCCGAGCGGATCTGGATGGTGCCGCCGGGGCCGCCGGAGGACACCTGGGCCGAGAACGTCTTCGCGCCCTGGGTGTTCACCTGCGAGTACCCGGCCCAGTCACCGTTGTCGATGTAACCGAGCGTGGTACCGCCGCTGGCACCCGCGTGGCCGGCCGTCTGCACGCCCGACTGCGAGGTGAAGGCCTCACCCTCGGTCGTGGTGGAGGTGCCGGTGTTGAGGGTGTAGGCGTCGAGGTCGAACAGGTTGCCCTGGCCGGTCACGCCCTTGAACACCAGGTACAGCGTCGTGGTGCCGGCCGGGACGTTGCTCAGGTTCCCGGTGACGTTCACGAAGGTGTCCCAGCCGCCGGTGGGAGTGACGGCCACCGAACCCAGCAGGGTGCCGGTCGCCGATCCCGCGCGCACCTCCAGCGTGCCGCCGGCGCCGCCGGAGGAGACCCTCGCGGTGATGCTCTGGGCGTTGGAGACGTTGTAGGGCGTGAAGGAGATCCAGTCGCCGTTGTCGGTGAAGCCGACGGTCTTGGCGCCCTCGGCCCCGGCGTGGTCGGCGGTCTGGATGCCGTTCTGCGCGCCGAAGTGCTCTGCCTGACGGTGCCTCGGCTGCAGCGTGCGGGTGCTGGTCGAGGTCAGGCCGCCCTTGTCGGTGTAGGAGGCGGTGAAGACGCCGAAGATGTTCGCCGCGGCGTCGTGCTCACCGTCGACCGGGACCGCGATGGATCCGCTGCAGCCGGTCTTGGAGGTGATCTGGTGAGCGTGGCTGTCGTGACCAAGGCTGTAGGTGACCGTCACCTTGGCGCAGTCGATCGTGCCGTCCTCCGGGTCGCTGACCGAGACCTGGAAGGGCACGGTGTCGCCGAAGGAGAACAGCTGGCCGTCCACCGGCTGCGTGAGCGTCACGGTCGGCGCGGTGTTGCCGACGCTCACGATGACGTTGGCGGTCCCGGTCAGCCCCTGGGGGTCCTTGACGGTCAGCGTCGCCGTGTAGGTGCCGTTGGTGGTGTAGGTGTACGTGGGGTTGGCCGCGGTGGAGGTGGCGCCGTTGCCGAAGTTCCACGAGTAGGTCAGCGCGCCGCCCTCGGGGTCGGAGCTGCCCGCCGAGGAGAAGGTCACGGCCAGCGGGGCGGGTCCCGACGTCTTGTTGGCGGACGCCTTGGCGATCGGGTTGCGGTTGGTGCCGCCGATGTACTCGACCCTCCACAGGGCCTGGTTGTTGCTGCCGGTGCCGTAGTCGAGCACGTACAGCGCGCCGTCCGGACCGAAGGCCATGTCCATGACCTGCGTGCCGGTCCAGGGGAATGCGCCGATGTCACCGGGGGTGCCGTCGGCGTTGACCGCGATGGCCTTGATCCACCTGCGGCCGTACTCGCCGGCGAAGAACCTGCCGTCCAGGGACTGCGGGAACTTGATCGCGGAGTTCAGCGAGGCGTTGTACCGGTAGACCGGGCCGCCCATCGGCGACTCGGAGCCGCTGCCGAACTCCGACGGGGAGCCGGCCTCGCCGCCGTACCTGATCCAGCTCGGCTTGGCCGCGGGCAGCGTGGTCAGGCCGGTGTTGCGGAACGAGTTGTTGGTCGGGCCGCCCGCGCAGTTGTACTTGGCGAGGGAGGGGCCGCTCGGGAAGGTGTACTCGTTGTAGGTCTCGGCGGTGGTGTTGGTGCCGGTGCAGTAGGGCCAGCCGAAGTTGCCCGCGCTGGTGACCCTGTCGAACTCGACCTGGCCGCCGGGGCCGCGGTTGGCGTCGGGCCCGCCGGCGTCCGGGCCGTAGTCGCCCAGGTAGACGATGCCGGTGGCCTTGTCGACCGACATGCGGAACGGGTTGCGGAAGCCCATGCCGTAGATCTCGGGCCGGGTCTTGGCCGTCCCCGGGGCGAACAGGTTGCCCGAGGGGATCGTGTAGGTGCCGTTGGCCTCCGGGTGGATGCGGAGGAGCTTGCCGCGCAGGTCGTTGGTGTTGCCGGCCGACCGCTGCGCGTCGAACTGCGGGTTGCGGTCGGTGCGCTCGTCGATCGGCGTGTACGAGTTGGACTCGAACGGGTTGGTGTCGTCACCTGTGGTGAGGTACAGGTTGCCCGCCGCGTCGAAGTCGATGTCACCGCCGACGTGGCAGCACTGCCCCCGGTCGTTGGCGACCTGGAGAACGACCTTCTCGCTACTCATGTTGAGCGTGTCGTCGGCGTTCAGCGTGAAGCGCGAGAGGTTCAGATTGCCCTTCCACGCGTCGAACTGGGCCTGCGTGCCGCTGGTGGGCGCGTCGCCGTCCGGCGTGCTGAGCCTCGGCGAGTAGTACAGCCAGACGTAGCGGTTGGTCGCGAAGCCGGGGTCGACCGCGACGCCCTGCAGGCCCTCTTCGTCGTGGGTGTAGACGTTGAGCTTGCCGGCCTGCTTGGTGTTGCCCGCCGCGTCGGTGACACGGACTGTTCCGTCACGGGCGGTGTGGATCACCGTGCGGTTGGGAAGCACCGCGAGGGACATGGCCTCGCCCAGCTCAGCGCCGCCGGTGGCCAGGCTGACCTGCTGGTAGTCGGAGGCGGGGATCACGGAGGCGTTGGCCGCCGGACCGGTGGCCGAAACCGTCGCCAAGCCGCCGGAGATTACCAGCGCGACCGAGGCGAGTAGTCGTGTCCACGACCGAGGACGTGGTGACATGGGGGGTCCTTTCCTGACTTGGGGGGTCAGTCAGGCAAGGCGCGCGCCGCCGCGCTTGTTGCCGGGTACTGCGATTTGGGGGGTGCTCATTGCTGTGCCGCCGTGCCTCTGGAGGAGTGCCGCCTCCACGTTGTGAAGCCGCAGGGCCTGTGTTCGGCCCGGCAAAATCTTCTCTGCAAAAACCCTATCAAAACATGAAAGAAATCGTCAGCCCCTTGCCAGATTTGTTGGGTTCGTCGCGACCGGTGCCAGGCCGATCGCGGCGGGGTCGTTGATCACCTGGTCGACCACCATGCTCGCGGCACCGCGAGATGCGGCGCCGAAGCCGAGGCCCGAGGCCAGGAACCGGCAGCGGGCGGCGGGCCCGGCGATCACCAGGCGCTCCAGCTCCGCCTGGGCGGGCGGGATCAGCCGCTCGGCCAGCTTCGCGAAGTAGCCGCCGAGCACGATCACCCTGGGATTGAAGAGGTTGACCAGGATGGAGCCGCCGAGCCCCAGCCACCGTCCGACCTCTCCCACCGCGGCCAGCATGCGCGGGTCGCCGAGGGCCAGGCCTCGGGCGATGTCCGCCACCCTCTCCTCGGGGTCGGGCATCGGCGCGGTGCCGAGCTCGTACGCCAGTTCGGGCGTGGCCGCCCGCACCAGCGTGGCCAGCCCGACCTTCGTCTCCCAGCAGCCGGTGCGCCCGCATCCGCAGCGGCTTCCCGTCGGGTCGACGGGCAGGTGCCCGACCTCCCCGGAGAACCCGTCCGCGCCGCGCAGCAGCCGGCCGCCGACGACGATGCCGCCGCCCACCCCCACCTCGCCGGTGAGGTAGACCATGTCGGCCGTGCCCGCGGCGACGCCGCCGGTGTACTCGGCCAGGGCCGCGAGGTTGGCGTCGTTGTCGACCATCACCGGGGCCCTGACGTCGCCGATCTCGGCGCGGAGCCGCTCGGCCAGGGGCAGGTCGCGCCAGCCGAGGTTGGGCGCGAAGGCCACGTGGCCGCGGGCGACGTCGACCAGGCCGGGAACCGCCACCCCGATGCCCGCCGGGGAGGCCCCGGCGCGGACGAGATCGTCGATGGCGTCCTTGGCGACCCTGCCCAGCTCCTTGAGCGAGCGGTCGGGGCCCATTCCCATGGCGTCGAAGCCGACCCGCCGCTCGACCAGGATCCGGCCGCCGAGGTCGGTGCCGTAAACGGCGACGTAGTCGACGTTGATCTCCGTGCCGAGGATCCCGACGTGGGAGCCGTCCAGGGCCACGGCCCGGCGGGGACGCCCGACGGCGCCCACGTGCTCGATGCCGACCTCGCGGACCAGGCCCCGGTCGAGCAGCTCGGCCATCAGGCTGGAGACGGTCGCCCTGTGCAGGCCGGTCGCGTCCGCGATGTCGGAGCGGGAGCAGGATCCCTCGTCGCGCAGGTGGCGCAGGACGAGGGCCAGGTTGGCGCGGCGGAGCGAGGCGTGACCCGCCGCCTGCGCGCGGACTCCTGCCGCGCGAGTCGGAGGTTGCCTCTGCGCCACGCCATCACCACACCCAAGTTTGTATGTATCCGAGAACAATTAACCGAGTTCTAACACGGCGAGATGCTGACGTAAACACCTGGGGGTGGTAACGACTTCGCATCCTTCCGCCGCCCCTGGTGGCCGCGGCGCGGCGGCTCACGTTACAGAAGCGTTACGGAAAGCGAAGCGCTTCGACACTTGCACGTGCCCCAGGCGCGCTCTTTAATTCGACAAGTCCTGCAAAGAAGTTCCGTAGGCCCGCAAGTTGCTCGTCGATGTTTGAAATTCCACGAGGAGAGTTGCGGTGATGGCCCCCTGAACTCCCGTCCGTCCGGACGATCAGACCCGTGGCGGAGCCGTTCCCGCCGACTTCGGTTCCGCCGCGGTGGTGCCGCTCGAATCGGCCGGATGGACGGGACCCCTCTCTCTCCGGCCGGCCATGGAAGGTCCAGAACCTACCATGGCCGGCCGGCATGAATGCGGAGTGAGCGCGGACACGCGGCGGTATGGACGGGGCCGGCGGCATCGCCCGTGCTTGACCCCGGTGTGACCTGATCAAGCTATGCTTTTGCCCGATTTGCACCCTTTTGGGGTATATGCTAGGTTCCTGTTGCCTGGCGAGTGGCCCGTTGGTGCGCAGACCGCGATCGCATGGTCCGTACCCGGGCGACTGGGGCACGGGCGGCGGCGCCCAGCGTGCCGCACGTCCTCTCCAGCGCTTCCGCAGAGCGCCCGCCGATCCGGCGCAGCCCCGGCATCACGCGCGACGAGGTAACGGGGCCTCAAGTCCAAGGCGGTCGTGACCCCCACACAGGTGTCCCGGCGCGATGATCGCCGACTGCTCCCCCAGACGGCAGCCCCACAACCCCCACAGGCGGCAACACCGCCGCCACAGTGGTCAGTTCCGGTGATCACGCCATGAGGAGGACCCCGCGTGCGTGCCACACTCTCATCCCTGTCGCCCCCGCTGCGACGGGCTCTGACCTCGTGGCGGCCCCGGTCCATTCGCGGACGGGTGACCGCCCTGGTCGCCGTGCTCGCCATGCTCCTTCTCGTACCGTCGGGGGTGCTGACGGGCATGGTCGCGCGCCAGCAGCTGGCGAACGCCGGCTGGCTGGACGCCCGGCACGCGGCCAGCCTGATGGGGGCGGCCGACCGGGCGGGCAAGCTGACGGACCCCGTCATCACCAGCAGCGTCCCCGGAGTCGACCTGGTGCAGCTCGTCGGGCCCGATAACCGCGTTGCCGCCTCCTCCCCCGCCGTGCGCGGGCTCGCGCCGTTGAGCACCGTGCGGCCCTCACCGCAGGACCCGCAGAAGGACGTGGAGACCTGCGCGATCCCGCAGCTGGGCTGCATCCGCATCTCCGCGCTCCGCGTGAGCCCGGCTCCGGACTCCAACATCGTCTACGCGGGCGGCCCCATCCGCGGGGTCGTCTCCGCGGGGGTCTTCGACGCGCTCTTCGCCGTGCAGGTAGCGATGCTGATCTCCCTGGCGATCTGGGCGACCTGGAAGATCACCGGCCGGACGCTGCGGCCGGTCGAGGCCATCCGCACCGAGCTGGCCGCGACCAACGTCAACGACCTGAGCAGCCGCGTTCCCGAGCCGGTGGGCGACGACGAGATCTCCCGCCTCGCCAGGACCGTCAACAGCACGCTGGAACGCCTGGAGAACGCCAAGGGGCGGATGGAGCACGTCCTCGCCGCCCAGCGGCAGTTCACCTCGGACGCCTCGCACGAGCTCCGTACCCCCATCGCGGGCCTTCGCGCCCAGCTGGAGGAGGCACGGATGCACCCGGAGGACACCGACCTCGAAGAGCTGCTCGACCGTACGCTCGGGGACGTCGACCGGCTCCAGGCCATCATCACCGACCTCCTGCTGCTGGCGAAGGTCGGCGCGGGCGCGCCCAGCGCGCTGGTGGAGGTGGACCTGGCGGAGTCGGCCCGCATGGAGGTCTCGCGGCGCGCCGACCGGGTGCCCGTGCGGCTGCGGCTCGCCCCCGGGGTGATGGTCAACGCCGTCGACACCCAGATCGCGCGGGTCCTGACCAACCTGCTCGACAACGCCCAGCGGCACGCCAGGTGCGTCGTGCTGGTCGAGGTGCGCCGCGACGGGAAGACGGCCGAACTGGTGGTCGCCGACGACGGGGACGGCATCGCCGAAGCCGACCGCGAGCGGATCTTCGAGCGCTTCACCCGGCTGGACGCCTCGCGCTGCCGCGACCGTGGAGGAACAGGTCTCGGTCTCGCGATCGTCCGCGACATCGCCCGCGCCCACGGCGGGACCATCGAAGTCGGGGAATCCGCGTCCGGCGGCGCCCGTTTCGTACTGCGGCTGCCGATCGCCGAGCACCTTGCGACCCTGGGCGGCGACTCCTCGCTGACGCTGGCGGCCTTCTCCACCCGCTGAGACCTCTCCCGTGGCAACGGATTCAGTGGCATATCTGGTACTAACGCCACTGAATCGGTAGCATCGGCTCCCAAACGCCGACGCATCACGCCGGCGTGCGCACCCACGGCCGGTCACCGTGCCCGGTCGTGGCCGGGCGCCGGCCCGCACGCACCCAGGGAAAGAGCCGGCATGACCGAGTCCCCACCGCGCCGGAGCCTGCCCCAGACGGACCGGACCCTGCATCGCCGCCTGCGGGAGCAGGGCAGCCTCGACCGGGCCGTTCTCGACGCCATCCTCGCGGCGGGCTTCGTGTGCCACCTCGGAGTGACCGTCGAGGGCGAGGTCATGGTCGTCCCGACGGTGTACGGCGCCGGCGGCGACACTCTGTACCTGCACGGTTCGGTCGCCAGCCGAAGCCTGGTCTCCTCACCGGGGTCGTCGATCTGCGTCACGGTGACCCACGTCGACGGGCTGGTGCTGTCGCGCTCGGTCTTCGAGCACGGGGTCAACTACCGCAGCGCGATGATCTACGGTGTCCCTCGCGTGGTGACCGACCCGGAGGAGAAGCTCGCCGGCCTCCGCCTCCTCACCGAGCACGCCGCGCCGGGGCAGTGGGAGTACGCGCGCCGCCCGAGCCGCAAGGAGCTCGCGGCAACGACGCTTCTGGCGCTCTCGCTCGAAGAGGCGTCGGTGAAGGTGCGCACGGGTCCGCCCGACGACGGGGACGGGCCCGACGCCGCGCTCGGCATCTGGGCGGGTGTCCTGCCCCTGCGCGCCGTCTGGGGCGACGCCGAACCCGATCCCCTGCTCCCCGAAGGCCTCACGCCGCCGCCCCATATCGCCGACCGCGCGCACCGGCGGCTCGGCTAGAAACAGGCACGCGGCAGCGCTCTGGAAATGAGTTTGCGAGCGCATGAGATTTGACCCGGGATGTCTAGGAAATTGTGAGGTACAGGCGGATCTCGAGCGCGTGTCAAAGCGCGAGTGGCGATGCTGCCCTGCTCATCACGGAGACCGCGTACCAATCGATAGCACCGTCGCTGACGGAAGGTGTATGGCGTGGCAAGCGTGGATACCACCAGGAACAGTCGCCAAACGGATAAACCAGTCGGGGCCGCAGTCGGCCAGCCGAGCGCCGGAAAGGTGGTGGGCGGCACCAGGAAACCGGAGATGGCCGGAGACTCCTCGAGGATGCGGGACATCTTCGAGATGAGCGGCCTGTGGAGTCGGGACGCCAAGGCACCGACCTACGACGAACTCCGCCCGTACGGGCATCGCGAGACCTCCGGATTCCCGGTCTACAAGAACCTGGAGACGCGGCTGCTCAACGCGGTCGATCATCCGGATCCCGAAATCGCGCACCTCATGGCGACGTGCGCGGCGTATTCCTACTCGGACCCCAAAACCCTCTCCATGATCATGGCGAGAATGGGCCTGGAGGACAATCAGGTCCGCATGATCCAGACATCGGTCGACGCGATGCTGATCAGCTCCACCGCCTGCCTGATCCAGAGCGGGAACGGCAAAGTCGGCATCCTGTGTTACCGGGGAACCGAACCGCTGAATTTCATCGACTGGCTCAGCAACATCGACGTCGAACCGGAGCGCATCGGCTACCAGATCAGCGACCCGTGCGCGACCGTGCACGCCGGCGTCTACCGTAACGTGCGCGCGACCAGGTACGAGGTCATGGACGCCCTGCGGCACGCCTGTGACCGCCGGCCGATACGCGGCATGGGCAACGACGGCGGTGCGCAGCCCAACGGTTCCTCGCACGGCGAGGGCGACTACGGCGACGAGCCTTCCCGGCTGGACGGGAACTTGGAGGCGCTGTACATCACCGGGCACAGCATGGGCGGGGCCATGGCCGCGCTCATGGGGGTGATGATCAGGCATGAGCGCAAGTACAAGGAGGCGTTCGCCGACCGGCTCAAGGCCGTGTACACCTTCGGCCAGCCCATGATCGGCGACCCGAGCTTCGCCGAGGCCTGCCAGACCGACGAGTTCCTCCGCGAGAACGTCATCCGCTACGTCTATGACAGCGACGTCGTCCCGCACCTCCCGTCGACCTCGTCGGGCCCGTTCAAGCACTTCGGCCGCGAGTTCCACTACCGGGTGCCGCATCTGCGCAACAGCATGGTGAACATGCTCGCCTACCCGCGGTGCGCCTCGCAGTCGAGGAATGGCCACTGGGAGACGAGGATGCGTCCGACGCCGCAGATGGCCGGTCTGCTCGGGATCCCGATGTCGGCGATGGCGTTCATCGCCCGCAGGTTCGAGGCGACCCGCTCGCTGCCCGCCGTCTACTCGGTCGACGACCATCTCCCGCAGCACTACATCTCCGCGCTGACCCCGCCGGGAGTGCAGAACGAGTTCGGGGACTAGGGGCCGCCCGGCTTCGCCACACGGTCGCCGAAGCCCCGGGGGGCGGGGGGGGGCGTTCC
>NZ_JBFBIK010000184.1:0-9233 GCF_040685555.1 Sphaerisporangium sp. NPDC088356 | reverse complement strand
CTCCGACGGCACCATCACCGCCGTCGGCGCGAACAAGTGCCTGGACGTGCCCAACAACGCCACCGCCAACGGCACCAAACTCGCCATCTGGTCGTGCAACGCCGGCAGCAACCAACGCTGGACCCGCAGCTGACATACGGACGTTCGCCGGGGGTGGGCGACCGCCCCCGTGCCCCGGCGTGCAGGTGACGCCGGTTCACCCCCCAAGAGGAGAGCAATGCAGCATTCATCCGTCCCCCCGCGGGATCCCGCCGTCCGTCGGCGGCGCTCACCGGCGGCCGTCGCCGCATCCGTGGTCGCCGCGCTGGCCACGGTGCTGGCGGCCACGCTGACCTGGACGTCACCCGCGTCGGCCGCGGCGGCGCCGTTGGTGAGCGCCGCTTCCGGACGCTGCCTCGACGTGAAGGGCAACGTCGACACCACCGGCACCACGCTGGACATCTGGGACTGCAGCGGTCAGGCCAACCAGGCGTTCGAGTTCACCTCGGCGGGAGAGCTGCGGACGCTGAACGGCACGCGGTGCGTGGACGCGTACGGCAACCAGACCGCGCCCGGCACGCAGGTGATCATCTGGTCGTGCAACGGACAGGCCAACCAGAAGTGGCGGCAGAACTCCGACGGCTCCATCACCGGCACCCAGTCGGGCCTGTGCCTGGACGTCAACCAGGCCGGCACCGCCAACGGCACCGCCGTCATCCTGTGGACCTGCAACGGGCAGGCCAACCAGCGGTGGAACACCACCGCGAGCCCGAGCCCGACCCCGACGGTGACGCCCACGGTCCCGGCCGGCTCGCGCCCGTGTGACATCTACGCCTCGGGCGGTACGCCGTGCGTGGCCGCGCACAGCATGGTGCGGGCGCTCTTCGGTTCCTACAACGGCAACCTGTACCAGGTCAGGCGCTCCTCCGACAACGGGACCAGGAACATCGGCGTGCTGGCCGCGGGCGGCTACGCCAACGCCGCGGCCCAGGACTCGTTCTGCTCGGGCACCTCCTGCGTCGTCACCGTCGTCTACGACCAGTCCGGGCGAGGGAACGACCTGTGGTACCAGGGATCGAGCGTGGTTCCCGGCTCGCCCCAGAGCAGGCCCGCGACCGCGACGTCCGAGTCGCTGACCGCCGGTGGCAACAAGGCGTACTCGCTGTACATCAACCCCGGCAACAGCTACTGGCGGGACGGTCACCTGACGGGCGTGCCGACCGGCACCGCGCCTGAGGGCATGTACATGGTCACCAGCGGCACGCACGTCAACAGCGGCTGCTGCTTCGACTACGGCAACAGCGAGACCACGCGCAAGGCCGACGCCGCCGGGGCGATGGACGCGATCAACTTCAGCAAGCAGTGCTGGTTCGGCGGATGCTCGGGATCCGGTCCCTGGGTTCAGGCGGACCTGGAGTGGGGGCTGTTCCCCGGCGGGAGCCAGTCCTGGAACCCCAACCAGCGGGCCTTCACCAGCAAGTTCGTCACCGCGACCCTCAAGAACAACGGGACCTCGCGATTCGCGATGAAGGGCAGCGACGCGCAGTCGGGCGGCCTGTACACCCTTTACGACGGCTCGCTTCCCCCGGGATACAACCCCATGAAGAAGCAGGGGGCCATCATCCTCGGAAGCGGCGGTGACTGCTGCAAGCCCGACGGCGGCGCCAACCTCAGCGCGGGGACCTTCTACGAAGGAGCCATGGTCGCGGGTTACCCGTCCGACGCCACCGAGAACGCGGTGCAGGCCAACGTGGTGGCCGCCGGCTACCGCTGACCTGCTCGACCCGCTTGACCTGCTTGACCTGCTTGACCTGTGGGCCCCGCTCCCCCACCACGCGGGCGGGGCCCGCACCGGCTCGAACGCCGGTCGACCGGTTCGTCGCGAACCCGTCGGCCGGCCTTCGGGCGTGCGGAAAGAGCCCGGGAAAGGGGTTCGGAAAGCACGGGAACGGGCGTGGAAACCGCGTCTTCACGTCTCTGACACGCCATTGACATCCCTCGTGGCCGAGACCTAGGCTGCGTTCGAATCGATTCGACGCAGGACATCCTGGGATGAAATGCCCCCCGCCCATGAAGCCGAGCAGCTCACATGGGCGCACAGCACCCCCTAGTGAAGGAGTCCGAGATGAACGTCGGCGACGTCGTCCGCCGAGCTCGCCGGTGGCGGTCCACACCACCAGCGCCTCTCGTCCACCCGTCCCACTCGCCCGTGGCCGTGGAGTCACGTGCCGGCGCCGCACCCGGCGGCCGGCGCGGACGCCGCCGCGGGCTCACCGCCTTCCTCGCCGTCGCCGCGCTCGTCGCCGGGCCCGTCGTGGCGACCGCCACCCCGGCCCAGGCCGCGGACCAGTCCATCACCGTCGACTTCTCCGCCGGCGGCGGCTCTCCGACCTACCGGGCCTCCGGCTGGATCTACGGCATGACCGAGGACGCCTCGGGCCCGCCCGACCACTTCTACACCGACGTCAAGTTCCGGTACATGCGCGCCGGCGGGGCACAGCTCGACAGCCCGGGCGGCTGGGTGTCGGGCAAGTACGACCGCCGGTGGAACGCCACCCGCGCCCAGCTGCTGCGTACCCGGTCGCTGGGCGGCGAGTTCGTCCTGCTCGTCCATGACCTGTGGGGCGCCGACGGCTACCCGATCTCGCGCTTCCCCGGCGACAACGGCAGCTGGACCGACTACGACAACTTCCTCACCCGCCTGATCAACGACGTACGGGCGACCGGCGCCCCCGTGCAGTGGGACCTGTGGAACGAGCCCAACATCACGACGTTCTGGAACCGCCCGCAGTCCCAGTACTTCGAGCTGTGGCGGCGCACCTACCAGCGCGTCAGGGCCGCGTTCCCGTCACAGCCGATCGTGGGCCCGAGCCTGGCCGGCGTGCCGTCCACCAGCGGCTGGTGGACCCAGTACCTCGACTACGTCAAGGCCAACAACGTGGTGCCCGACATCGTGAGCTGGCACTCCCTGCCCGGCGACCCGGTGACGAACGTGGCGACCGCGAACACCACGCTGAACTCCCGCGGCATCCCGCACTCGCGCCCGTACCAGATCAACGAGTACGGGGCGTCCAACGAGCAGAATCCCGCCGACGGGTCCTGGTACATCGCACGCCTCGAAAGGGCCGGCGCCGACGGCCTGCGCGCCAACTGGGCGGGCGGGAACAACCTGCACAACGACCTGGGCAACCTGCTCGTCCACAACTCCTCCGGCCAGTACCAGCCGAAGGGTGAGTGGTGGGCCTACCGCTTCTACGGCTCGCAGACCGGGCAGATCGCCTCGGTCACCCCCAGCGCCAACTACGACGCGTTCGCCACCAAGGCGACCGGGAACGCCAAGATCCTGGTCGGCGGCGGCACCACGACCGGCAACATCGCCGTCAACCTCCAGCGCCTGGACACCACCAGCGGCATCGTGCAGAACAACCAGGTGCGGGTCCTCACCGAGCGCATCCCCTACAACGGCGGCGGCGCCGTCACGGGCCCGGTCACCGTGCAGAACTCCGTGGTGACCCTGTCCGGCAACGGCACGACGGTCAACCTGCCGCACTCCGCCGTCGACGACTCCTTCACCATCACGCTGCTGCCCCCGTCGTCCGACCCCGGCACCGGCAACGGGTCGACGTCGGTGCTGCGCAACGTCAACGCCGGCCGGTGCCTGGACGTGCCGAACGCGACCACCACCAACGGCACCCAGCTCCAGCTGTGGGACTGCGGCACCGGCGCCAACCAGCAGTGGACCCTGACCTCCGGCAAGCAGTTGCAGGTGTACGGCAACAAGTGCCTGGACGCCAACGGGCAGGGCACCACCAACGGCACACAGGTGATCATCTGGGACTGCAACGGCCAGCCCAACCAGCAGTGGAACGTCAACAGCGACGGCACGATCACCGGTGTGCAGTCGGGCCTGTGCGTGGAGGCGAGCAACTTCGGCACCGCGAACGGCACCAAGGTGCAGCTGTGGTCCTGCACCGGCACGACCAGCCAGAAGTGGACCAAGAGCTGACCCCGTGATCGCAGGCGGCGGTGACCCGTACGCGCTTCGACAGAAGGAGACATCATGCCCCTCGCAAGCCTGAGAAGGGCACTGGCGGCCGGTGCGAGCGCGTTGATCGCCACCGCCGCCTGCCTGACCGGCGGCGGCGCCGCCCAGGCCGCGGCGTCACTGCCATGTGACATCTACGCCGCGGGCGGCACGCCGTGTGTGGCGGCGCACAGCACCACCCGAGCGCTGTACGCCACCTACAACGGCCCGCTGTATCAGGTCAGGCGCTCGTCGGACAACACCACCCGGGACGTCGGGGTCCTGAGCGCGGGCGGAGTCGCCAACGCCGCGACCCAGGACGCGTTCTGTTCCGGCACGAACTGCGTGATCACCATCATCTACGACCAGTCCGGACGCAACAACCGGCTCACCCAGGCGCCGCCCGGCTACTGGAAGGGTCCGGCCGCGGGCGGATGGGACAACCTCGCCGACGCCAAGGCGGCCCCGATCACCATCGCCGGCCAGAAGGCGTACGGTGTGCGCGTGGAGCCCGGCACCGGCTACCGCAACAACAACACCAACGGTGTGGCGACCGGTGACCAGCCCGAGGGCATCTACGCCGTCGTCGACGGTACGCACTACAACCAGTGGTGCTGCTTCGACTACGGCAACGCGCAGACGGACGGCCAGGCCGACGCACCCGCCATCATGGAGACCGTCTACTTCGGCGCCGACAAACAGTGGGGCTACGGGGCCGGAGCCGGTCCCTGGATCATGGCCGACCTGGAGTGGGGACTCTTCTCCGGAGTGAACGCGGGCTACAACAACATCGCGTCGATCAACCACCGTTTCGTCACGGCCATCGTCAAGGGCGAGCCGAACCACTGGGCGATCCGGGGCGGCGACGCGCAGTCGGGCGGCCTGACGACCTACTTCGACGGTCGGCGCCCCAACGGCTACAACCCGATGAAGAAGGAAGGCGCCATCCTGCTCGGCATCGGCGGCGACAACAGCGTCTCCGGGCGCGGCACCTTCTTCGAGGGCGTGCTGACGTCCGGCTATCCGTCGGCCGACACCGAGAACGCCGTCCAGGCCAGCATCACCGCCGCCGGGTACGGATCGTCGACGGGCGGCGGAGGCGGGCAGCAGATCGTGGGCGGCCAGTCCGGCCGGTGCGTCGACGTGCCGAACTCCAGCACCACCAACGGCACCCAGGCGCAGCTGTGGGACTGTGGCAGCGGCACCAACCAGCGGTTCACCTACACCTCGGGCAAGCAGTTGCAGGTGTACGGCAACAAGTGCCTGGACGCCAGCAACCACGGCACCGCCAACGGCACCCAGGTGATCATCTGGGACTGCAACGGCCAGACCAACCAGCAGTGGAACGTCAACGCCAACGGCTCCATCACTGGAGTGCAGTCCGGGTTGTGCCTGGACGCCAACGCGGCCGGAACGGCCAACGGCACCAAGCTCATCCTGTGGTCCTGCAACGGCGGCGCCAACCAGTCCTGGAGCCTGCGCTCCTGACCCGCGGGCAACAGCCGGCGCGCGTGGCCCGGCGGGGAGAGCTTTCTCGCCGCCGGGCCCGTCGCCCTGGGGAATCGACCCCGCCCGCATCCCCGGGAAGGCGTCCCTCAGGATCCGTTGCGGCGCTCGTGGGCGGCGGCGAGGATGAGGTACGCGCTCGCCGTCCACGTGTAGGCGCGGTCGCGGAGCCCGGCGCCGCTGCGGGCGTCGAAGTTCTCCGCGAACCCCGACTTCTCGCACAGGATACGGAAGCGCGCGCTGATCTCGTCGGCCAGCTTCGGGTATCCGGCGCGGCGGAGCCCGTCCTCGATCAGGACGGTCGAGGGCGCCCAGATGGGCCCCCGCCAGTACCCGTCGTCCTGGTAGTGCGGGGACGTGGTCAGCTCCGTGGCGAGCCCGAACGCGGTCAGGTGCGCCTCGATGCCGCTCGCCAGCGACGCGCGGACCGCTTCGGGCAGTTCCTCCCCCAGCACGATCGGCATCAGGTCGAGCAGGCTGGAGCTGGACCAGGTGCGTCCGGAATACGCGCTCCGGGCGACGAACCGGTCGACGGTCCACAGCTCGGCGAGCAGCGCGTCGCGCATGCGGTCGGCCGCCCGCGACCAGTGAGCCGAGTCCGCGGGCCGGTCGAGCCCGGCGGCCAGCCGGGCGAGCTCGCGCATCTGGAGGACGAGAAAGGCGGCCAGGTCGGCCGTCTCGACGACGCGCTCGCAGTCGAAGGTGGTGGCATTGTCCCAGCCGCTGTCGTTGCCGTGCTGGTAATGGGCGAGCTCGTGCCCGGGGACGCGCCGGTGGGTCAGCCAGAAGGACGTCCACCGCTCCAGCCGGCGATAGACCTCGGCCGGTTCGCGTTCGTGCGACGGGTCCACATTCCGCAGGGCCCAGCCGTGGATGGGCGGCTTGACGAAGTTGTGGAGGACCTCGGAGTGTGTGACGGAGTCGGGCAGCGCGCCGGCGGCGTCCTGGTGGTCGAACACCAGGTGGAACTGGTCCCACGCCAGGTCCGGCAGGCCGTCCGCGAGGGCGATGGCGTTGAAGCAGTGGTCCCAGCTCCACACCTTGTCCATCCAGTGCTTGGACATCAGCACCGCCGGTCGGGTGACGAACCCCGCCGGACGCACGGTGGCCGACCACAGGACGTAGGCCGCCAGCTCCGCGGTGGGCGTCCGATCACCGCGCCAGGGCGCCACGGCGTCGCGGAAGGCGTCGAAGTCGGCCCGCGCGGCCGAGACCACCTGCTCGAAGTCGTTCTCGCGCGTGTAGGGGGCGCGGGCGGTCTCGTACTCCTCGATGGCGATCTCCCACGGCCCGTCGTCGCCGGGTATCACGACGCCGCGCACGGCCGTGCCCAGCACCTGTGCGCCGAGGTATTCGGCGACCCGGCCCTCCAGGAGCGTGACGCGGTAGCGGCGCCCGGTCTGGTACAGGGTGAAGACCCACGAGCCGTCGCCGGGATCCTGGTAGAAGTACGGGCCGCTGAACGGTGTCAGGACCGCGTCGGCCGCCAGCAGGCGCAGACCGAGGCCCACGCCGCGCATCCGCACCGTGTCGGGGCTCTCGTAGGCGGCGTCGATCCGGCCGGCGTCACGGGCCCAGGTGAGCCGCTGCGGTGCGGCGGTGATGGCCGTCTCGGTGCGGGCGCCCTTCGCGGTGGGGATCAGCCGCAGGATCGGATGCATGCCGGTCTGGTGTGACACCAGGTGCACGTCCTGCGCGTAGGCCTTCTCGCCGATCACCGGAGAGAGGTCGAACCAGGATCCGCGGAAGCTGAACGGGATTTCCCGCGGGGAGAACACCGGGCCGGCGGCGACGGTCATGAAGTGAGGGCCCTTCTGGGGAGAGGAGGCCAGTCAGCTCTTCACCGCGCCCGCGGTGACACCTGCGGCGACGTACCGCTGTGCGATGACGAGCAGGACGGCCGTGGGGATGGACGCGATCACGGCGGTGGCCATGATGGCGTTCCACTGCTGGTTGTTGTTGCCGATGTAGTGGTAGATGCCGAGCGTGATCGGCTGGTGGTCGCCGCCCTGGTCCAGGGTGCTGGCGAAAACGAAGTCCGACCAGGCCCACAGGAACGCGAACAGCGACACCGTGATGAGGGAGTTGCGGCTGACCGGCACGACGATCGACCAGAAGGTCCGCACGGTTCCCGCCCCGTCCACCCGTGCCGCCTGCATCAGCTCCGCCGGGATCCCGGACATGAACGTGGTGAGGATCAGCACGGCGAACGGCACGGCCAGCGTGGAGTCGGCCACGATCAGTCCGAGGATCGTGTTGAGCATGCCGACGTTGAGGAAGATGGCGTAGAACCCCATCGCCATGATGATCCCCGGGATCATCTGCGCGACCAGCAGGACGAAGCTCAGCGTCCCGCCGCCGCGCGGCCGCAGCTTCGCCAGCGAGTACGCGGCGGGCGTCGCGACCAGCAGGGTCAGCGCCACCGTGCCCAGGCCCACCAGCAGGCTGATCCCCAGATAGGGCAACTGCTGGTCCAGGGCGGCCCGGTAGCCCTCCAGGGTGCCATCGGCGGGGAACCAGGAAGGCGGGCTCTTGCGCATGTCCTGGTCGCGCGTGAAGGACACGTTGACCATCCAGTAGACGGGGAACAGCATCACGCCGGTCAGCACCAGCCCGATCGCCGTCTTGCCCCACCTGCGCGCGTCCGTCATGAGAGGGTCTGCCTTCGCTGCACACGGATGTAGATCAGTCCGAAGAACAGGGCCATCACGATCAGCAGGTTGCCGACCGCCGCCCCGGGACCGAACGCCGGCAACAGGTTGCCGAACCCCAGCCGGTAGGACCAGGTGGCGAACGTGGTGGAGGAGCCGCTCGGTCCGCCCCTGGTCATGATCCAGATGATGTCGAACACCTTCAGCGTGTAGACCAGCCCCAGCAGCAGCGTGACCGCCGACACCGGGCGCAGCAGGGGGAAGGTGACCCTCCAGAACCGCTGCCAGCCGGCCGCGCCGTCCAGCTCGGCCGCCTCGTGGATGGCCGGGTCGATGGCCTGGAGACCCGAGTACAACACCACCAGGTTGAACGGGATGCCGATCCAGATGTTGGCCAGGGTGACCGACCACAGGGACCAGTCGGGCGAGGTGAGCCAGTGGATCGGTCCGACGCCGAACGCGCCCAGCACGGCGTTGACGACGCCGGAGTCGCTGTTGAGCATCCACGACCAGGTGGAGGACGACACGATGAGCGGCAGCAGCCACGGCACCAGGAACAGCGCGCGCAAGATGGCCGACAACCGGAAGTTCCTGACGAAGAACAAGGCCAGGGCGAGCCCGATGGTGAACTGGAAGGCCAGCGACACCAGCGTGAACACCGCCGTGTGCCACAGGGCGGGTCCGAAGGTCGCGTCGCCCACAACCTGGGCGTAGTTGGCGAGCCCGGTGAAGGGCGCGTCCCCCTGGACGAAGGAGCGCACCGTGTAGTGCCGCAGGCTCAGCTCGACGTTGCGGTACAACGGGTAGGCGTAGAACACCAGCAGGTAGACGACCACCGGCGCCAGGAAGGCCCATGCCGCCCACTGGCCGGACCGGGGCCGCGATGCCGCCCGGCGACCCCCGCCCGCCGCCGGTGCCGGACGGGCGGCGGTGGGGGGCGGCGCCTGTGTCACTCGACTCATACTCGTGTCGTCCGGATTCCTACTGCGTGGCGCTCGCCGCCGCGGCCTGCGCGGCGGTCATCGCCTCTTGCGCGCTCTTCGACCCGCTCAGCGCCGCCTGCACCGCGCCCC
>NZ_JBFBIK010000183.1:0-9470 GCF_040685555.1 Sphaerisporangium sp. NPDC088356 | reverse complement strand
CCGGGGCGCTCGCCCCGGCCGCCGGCACGCTCGCCGGCCCCGCGCCGGGTGCGGGCGGATCAGCAGGAAAGAGCATCGGGATGCGCCTGGTCGACGCGCCCGTCGACGCGCGCGCCAACTCGCGGGCCTGGTGCTACATCATCGACCACCTCGCGCCGGGTTCCGTCATCCACCGGCGGGTCGAGGTGTCCAACGCCACCGACTCGCCCAGGACTCTTTCGATCTACACGGCGGCGGGAGCGATCCGTGACAGGAAATTCCGGTTCGCCCCGGGTCGCACGCCCAACGAGCTGTCCACCTGGACCACCACGGACCGGCCCAAGATCGCCATGGCGCCGCATACCCGCTCGATGGTCACGGCGACCATCGCCGTGCCGCGCGACGCCGCCCCCGGCGAGCGCTACGCGGTGATCTGGGCCGAGACCGCCAACCCTCCGCCACCCGGTGGAGGGGTCGCCGAGATCAACCGCGTCGGCGTCCGGATCTACCTGTCCGTCGGCCCCGGCAACCCGCCGGCGTCCTCGTTCACCATCGACTCGCTGACCGCCCAACGCTCGGAGAACGGCCGGCAGGTCGTCCTGGCGCAGGTGCGCAACACCGGAGGCCGCGCGCTCGACCTCAGCGGCGACCTGCGACTGTCGCACGGCCCCTCGAACCTGAGCGCGGGCCCGTTCAAGGTCTCGACGGGCACCACACTTGCTCCCGGCGACTCCGGGCCTGTCATCGCGATTCTCAACGAGCAGGTGCCCGATGGTCCGTGGCGCGCCCGCATCCGTCTCCAGAGCGGGCCGACGAAAGTCGCCGCCGAAGCGACCATCCGGTTCCCCGCCTTCGTGGGGGCGGGGCGGGCGGTCAAAGCGGAGCCGGGCCCGAGTCATCTCCCGATCGCGGTGCTCGTCATCGGCGTGGTCCTGTGCGCGCTCACAACGGCCACGGGCCTGCTCGTCCAGCGAAGGCGCCGTTCGTGAGTGAACGATTGCTTGGTTGATCCGCGATTCACATGGGACCATGGGAGCCGGCGTCTAGGAGAGGCGGCTCCATGCTGGAAGGTGCCGCGGGTCATGGCATCACCTTCGTTCTGGCCTTGATCTCGGCGACCGTGTTCCTCATCCTGCGGTGTCAGCGCCTTGGCCGGCCATTCGGGCCGAGCAGTCGATGGCTGGCCCTGGTGGTGATCGTCCTCACAGCACTGGCCACCACCGTTGCCGCCCTCGTGGTCACGGGGCTGAGCGGCGAGCTCCGCGCGCTGGTCGGCGTCGTCGCACCGAGTGGCCTCTGGCTTGGGTACATGCGCCAGCGCCAGGACGGACGCCGCTCGCTCGGGCAAGAAGTGGTGACGTTCTGGCTCGCCTCACTGCTGGAGCGGCTGCACCAGGCGATGGCGGAGGATCGCGAGGTCTGGTGCGAGAGCCGGGTGGACGACACCTGGAGCACCCACCAGCTGAGCATGGCCGCGGAGCACTATCACGAGCGCATTCGCCAGCGGATGTCGGCGGATGAGCGGCGCAGGGAACGCGTCCAGGCCAGGCTGCAGGCGATAGAACGGCGTTTGGACGTCGCGGCGCTCATCGAGGACGGTGCGGGCAAGTCAAAGGTGCTCACCGCGCTCGGCAGTTCTCCGGTCACCAGAAAGACCCGCTACCAGCGGTATCTCAATGACTTCGCCCGGCTGCATGGAGTGCTTGTCCACGATGCGGAGCGCGAGCTGATGCGCCTGCTCGACTCGGCGTACCGGTGCGGGCTGCGGTCACTCGTGCGTTACGACCCGGCCGTACTCGAGGTGGCGAAGGCACGATCGCATCCGTGAACGGCCGGGCTCGTCACCGGTCGCCGAGAAGCTCGGCGGACTCCGCGATGGCGTTCAGGCTGAACTCGAACCGCGTGCCGAGTGCCTCCACCACCGCACTCACCGTGCGCAACGTCAGATTCTCGTCACCGGACAGGATCTGGCTCACGCGGCCCGCGGACACGCCCATGAGGGCAGCGAGGTCGGCACGGGAGATCTTGTGCTGCCGCATGTACCACGTGATCTCGTCGGTGATCTCCTGGGCGAGCCCGCCGGGCTCCGCCGACTGGCGCTCCTCAAGAGCAGACCGGTCCGCCTGACGTCTGAAGGCCATAGCGACTCGCTCTCGTGCTGTCGTTTCCACTGACTCAACATTAGCTATACCTAAACCTTTAGTCAAGCCTAAAGCTGCGAGGTACCCGCCGCCGCATCGGCGGCGGACCGAGGCTTGAAAAGTGATATCACTTTGCTATGGTTGTGCCTATGGATGACAACCCCCGAGGGACGGTGGCAGCGGTGGAGAAGATCGACGACGTGGCTGTGGAGATGCCGGCTCCGCAGGTGAGCGAGCGGCGTCCGCTCAGCGTGTCCGGCTGGCCCATGCTCGGCCTCGCCCTGCTCATGGTGATCGCGGGCATCCTGGTGCTGAACCGGGCGACCGAGACCGCGTCCTCAGCCCTGGCCGCCGCCGGCATCCTCCTGCTGCTGGTGGCGATCCTGCTGCTCAGCGGCATGATGGCGATCGCCCCCGGCGAGGCACGGGTCGTGCAGCTCCTCGGCCGCTACCTCGGCACGGTGCGCACCGACGGGCTGCGCTGGGTCGTCCCGCTCACCCAGAAGCGGAAGATCTCGACCAGGATCCGCAACCACGAGACCGGCGTCGCCAAGGTCAACGACCTCGACGGCAACCCGATCGAGATGGCGGCGGTCGTGGTGTGGCAGGTGGAGGACACCGCGAAGGCGGTGTTCGAGGTGGACGACTTCGTGGAGTTCGTCTCCATCCAGACCGAGACGGCGGTCCGCCACATCGCGGGCAGCTACCCGTACGATTCCCACGACAGCGGCCAGCTCTCGCTCCGCGACAACGCCGACGAAATCACCGGCAGGCTTTCTGCCGAGATCTCCGCGCGCGTCGCGTCGGCCGGGGTCAAGGTCATCGAGTCACGGATCACCCGCCTGTCGTACGCCCCGGAGATCGCCCAGGCCATGCTGCGGCGCCAGCAGGCAGGCGCGGTGGTCGCCGCCAGGCGGCAGATCGTGGAGGGCGCGGTGGGCATGGTCGAGGCGGCCCTGCACCGGCTCGACGCGGCGGACGTCGTCGACCTCGACGACGAGCGCAAGGCGACCATGGTGAGCAACCTGCTCGTCGTGCTATGCGGCGACAGGGATGTGCAGCCGGTCGTCAACACCGGCTCCCTGTACCAGTGACCGAGCGGAAGAAGATCCTCCTGCGGCTCGATCCGGCCGTCCACGACGCGATCACCCGGTGGGCCGGGGACGAGCTGCGCAGCACGAACGCGCAGATCGAGTTCCTGCTCCGCCGGGCCCTCGCGAACGCGGGCCGGCTCCCCGGCGACGTCGGGCACATGCCCCGGCGCGGCCGGCCCCCGAAAGACGACGACAGCGCCGAAGCCGTCAGCGGTGACGTGGCCACCCGCGGCGCACGAAGCGAAGACGGAGAGGAATGACCAGTGGCGCGCCGTCCGCAAGCGGAGCGACGAGCTGTCCGAAGTGGTGGCGCCGGTGCCGAAGGCCCTGCGCAAGGCCATCCAGACCGCCGAGGCGGCCGCCGCCGGGGTGTGATCAGCCCGCGTACGAGCCGAGCACGTCGAACGTCTGCGGCGCCGGGGGCTCCCCCACGATCCACTTGGCCACGGTCGCCCGGAGCTCCTGCGCCACTCCCATGCCGGGCAGGGGGTTCTCGACCCCCTCGTCCAGCTCCAGCATCGCGACGAACTCGGTGCCGCCGACCGCGCGGTAGTAGGAGTACCGGAGGCCCTCCGGCCGCCGCGACGCGAGGGCCGCGAACGCCGCCTCGACCGCGCCCGCGACGTCCTCGACACCGTCTTCGGCCACCTGGTAACGAATCATCACTACGGACATGCCCATCTCCTCGTCGATCGTCTCTGCTCTCACCGACATGACGGAACGCGACCTGGAATGGTGACCGATGGCACGATCGACCCGAGCGGGCGGCCTCCGGTCACTCAGGGCGCGTCGTATGCGTCATGAACATGACGGAGCGCGGCGAGGAAAGGTGACCGATGGACGGGCATGACGGGCTGGCGGAGCGATTCGAGACGCACCGGAGCCACCTGCGGGGGGTCGCCTACCGGATGCTGGGGTCGCTCACCGAGGCGGAGGACGCCGTCCAGGAGGTGTGGCCGCGGCTCAGCCGCGCCGACCTCAGCGGGGTCGAGAACCTCGCGGGATGGCTGACCACGGTCGTCTCCCGGGTGTGCCTCGACATGCTGCGGTCCCGAAGGTCACGACCGGAGGAACCCGCCGGGCGGCCGGGGCCCGACCTGGCCTCGGACCCCGGCGAGGGGGGCGACCCCGAGCACGAGGCGTTGCTGGCCGACTCGGTGGGCCGGGCGCTGCTCGTGGTGCTGGACAGGCTGGCGCCCGACGAGCGCATCGCGTTCGTGCTCCACGACATGTTCGCGGTGCCGTTCGACCAGATCGCCCCCATCGTGGCACGCTCGCCGGTCGCCGCGAAGAAGCTCGCCAGCCGCGCCCGCAACCGGGTGCGGGGTACGCCCGAGGTCCCCGGCGCCGAGCTCGCCCGGCACCGGCACGTGGTGGACGCCTTCCTCGCCGCCTCGCGTGGTGGCGACATGAACGCGCTTCTCGCGGTGCTGGCCCCCGACGTCGTACGCCGGGCCGACCGGGCCGCCCTGCCCGCCGGCGGGACGGCGGAGATCCGCGGCGCGCGGGTCGTGGCGGAGGAGGCCGTGGTCTTCGCGCGGCATTCGCGGTTCGCCGAACCGGCGCTCGTGAACGGGGCCGTGGGGATCGTCGTGGCCCCCCGCGGACGGCTGCTCATCGCCCTCACCATCGCGATCGAGGGAGACAGGATCGCCGCGTTCGAGGTGATCACCGACCCCGCGCGCCTCCACCGGCTGGACCTGGCGGTCCTGGACGACTGACCCCGCCCCTCACGCGCGGGGCGCCCCGCCTTCCCCCTCGGTCGTCGACTGAGGCGCTACGGGCGCGGCGGGTACGGCGGCTCGGGGGGAAGCGGGGGAAGCGGGGGCATCGGGAGGCCGCCCCGGCGGGCGTCCCTGCGGGCCTGGCGGAACTGCTGGCGCTGCTCGCGCAACGCGTCATGCTGGGCCCGGTGAAGCTCGTGCCGCTGCGCGTGGAAGCCGCGCAGCTCCTCGCGGGCGTCGCGCCGCCTCTCCGCCGCCCACTCGCTCCAGGCGGCCCGCACCCGGTTGACGGGCTTGGCGCGGGAGTCGCCGACCACCTTGACGTCGCCCATCAGGACGTACGCCCGGACCCGGATCACCGGGACGTTCTGCCCAGGAGCGGCCTCCAGGACGTCGACCTTCTTGTCGCCCATGACGGCTACGCCGCTCAGGTCGACCTCCACGCCGTCCGGAACGATGATCTTCACGTTGCCCATCACCGCCGTGGCGACGATGTCGACCTCGTTGGAGCGCACCTCCGCCTCGCGGAGGTCGAGCGTCACGTCGCCCATCACCGCGACCGCGCCGACCTCCTGGTCGACGCGCCACTTGCCGCGCCGCTTGGTGTCGCCCATGACCGCGACATACCAGCGCCTGGCCAGGCCGGGCCGGGGGGCCGAGGCGGCGGGGGCGCTCGCGGGGAACGGCCGGG
The DNA here is from genome assembly GCF_040685555.1 of Sphaerisporangium sp. NPDC088356. Lineage (NCBI taxonomy): Bacteria > Bacillati > Actinomycetota > Actinomycetes > Streptosporangiales > Streptosporangiaceae > Sphaerisporangium > Sphaerisporangium sp. NPDC088356. The sequence continues at coordinate 3,841 of NZ_JBFBIK010000183.1, read as the reverse complement.
CGCCGGCGGCGCCCGGCAGGTCGCTTGTGAGCTGGGCCAGCTCGGCGTGGTTGGTGGCGAGGTAGGCGGCCTCGGTGCGCTCGGTCAGCTCCGACAGCGTCAGACGCCCCTCGACGGAGGCCTCTCTGAGCTGCTCCACCACGGCCTCGCGCTCGGCGTCCGAGGCGCGCATACCACCCGGATCGTTCATGTCAATGAATCTAGCGCGATGTTCCCGGTAGTCCGATCCTCCGAAAGGAGGAAACCCGCCGTCAGGGCCCCGACAGCGCGGGCGAGGCCTCCAGCACGTCGCGGGCCAGGGCGGCGTCGCCCGTCACCTTCACCGGGATCGTGCCGGGGGTGCCGCGCCCGCCGAGGAGAAAGCAGAACTCCACGACGTCACAGGTGAGGTCGGCGTGCGCGGGTGAGCCGTCGTCGGGCACGGCGACGCGGGTGACGTCGAGCGGAACGTACCAGGCGCCGCCTCCCGGCCCCGTCAGCGTGAGCCGTATCGCCCGGCCTCCGCCGTCGACGCCGGAGAACAGCATCGTCCACGGGAGCAGCCGCGCGCAGAAGTCGGCCGTCGGGTGCAGGTGCTCGGCGAGCGGCCGGGGCAGGGGCAGCCCGACCACCGTGGCGGCGTCGTCGGTGTGGATCCAGGTCTCCAGCATGCGGGCCAGCAGGTGGTCGGACACCGGGAAGCTCATGCCCCCAGGGTCGACCGGCGTGGCGGGCTCCATCTTGGCCGCGGACTCGCAGATCGCCTCCGCCTGGGCACGCCACTCGGCACGGACGCGCTCGGGCGGCAGGCCGTCCGCGAAGGCGATCATGTCGGCGGTGCGGGCCAGGGTGTCGTTGGCGGCCAGCGGCGGACCGGCCACCGGGGCGCCGATCGCGGCGGCGACCAGGCTGTCGGTGGCGGCCAGGTGGGCCACGAGCTGCTGGAGCGTCCAGCCCTCGACGATCTCGCGCGCCCAGTCGGCGGGCGAGGCCGAGGCGAGCAGGGCGTCCATGGCGGCGACCCGGCCCGCGTACGAGGCGACGAACCCGGTGGTGACGGCCGGGCGGCGGGCCGAGCGCGCGGCGGCGAGCAGCCGCGCCAGGGTGCCGGGAGGCGGCGCGTCACCGGCCTCGGCCATCATGTCGAGGCGCAGGCGCGTGAACGGGTCGGAGGGGCCGGGGATCTCCTCGCCGGGCGCCTGGTGGCGATCCACCGTCACACCTCCTTCTCGGCAAGCTCGTCGGCGAGCCTGCGAAGGCCCAGGCGGATGCGGGACTTGACGGTCCCCTCCGGCAGGCCGAGATCCTCCGCCGCCTGGCGGTAGGTACGGCCACGGTAGTACGCCAGTTCGATGGCCTCGCGCAGGCCTCGGGGAAGCCGGCTGACCGCGAGCCTCACCCGGGCGACCTCGTCGGCGGCGAGGACCCAGTCTTCGAGCGGGCTCGGCTCGGGCTCGGCGAGACGGGGGCCGAGGGCGGAGACCCGGTGGCGCTCCTCGGTGCGTACGTGGTCGACGGCGCGGCGGTGGGCGATCGTCGCGAGCCACGAGCGCAGCGAGCCGCGGTCGGGGTCGAAGGCCAGCGGGCGCTCCCAGAAGGTGACGAAGACCTCCTGGACGATGTCCTCGGCGATCACGCGGTCGCGCGTGATCCGCAGCGCGAGTCCCAGCACCAGCGAGTACAGCCGGTCGTGCACCTCGCCCAAGGCGCTCTCGTCCCCGCCGACGACCCGCTGGTGAAGCGACCGGTCGTCGGTCTGCCCAGGCGCCTCCACCGGCCCCACCCCTCCTCGCTAGGCCACCCGAGCATCCCACTGTTCCCGGGAAATGTTGAGATGGATGGCGAAGCGCGTATCAAGAAGTGCGCTTCGCGACCAAGAAGCGCGCATCGACCCGCACGGAGGCTCCCCTTGACGCACGACGTCTTCAACCAGGTCCCCCCACTCACCAGCCACGACGTCTCCGCCGACCCGAGCCTGCTGGACGGCGTGAAACGCGAGGGCGCCGACTGGGCGCTCGGGGAGCTGCGCACCCTCGGAACGCTCGCCGGATCGGCCAGGGCACAGGAGTGGGGCCGTCTCGCCAACGAGCACCCGCCCGTCCTGCGCACCCACGACCGGTACGGCAACCGGATCGACGAGGTGGAGTTCCACCCCGCGTGGCATGAGCTGATGGCGGTGGCGGTCGGCCACGGGCTGCACGCCTCACCCTGGACCTCGCCCCGGCCGGGCGCGCACGTGGCCCGCGCCGCCAAGTTCTACGTGTGGTCCCAGGTGGAGGCGGGTCACGGCTGCCCGATCTCGATGACGTACGCCAGCGTGGCGGCGCTGCGGCACACCCCGGCCCTGGCGGCCGAGTGGGAGGGGCCGCTGGCGTCCAGGAACTACGACTTCGGCCTGCGGCCGGCCTCGGCCAAGCGGGGCGTGCTCGCGGGAATGGCGATGACCGAGAAGCAGGGCGGCTCGGACGTCCGCGCGAACACGACCCGGGCCGAGCCGCTCGGCGACGGCACCTGGGCCATCACCGGGCACAAGTGGTTCAACTCGGCGCCCATGTGCGACGTCTTCCTGGTGCTCGCGCAGGCCCCGGGCGGGCTCTCGTGCTTCCTGCTCCCCCGCGTGCTGCCGGACGGCTCGCGCAACGCCATGCGGATCATGCGGCTGAAGGACAAGCTCGGCAACAGGTCGAACGCCTCGGCCGAGGTCGAGTACGAGGGCGCGGTGGCCCACCTGGTGGGCGAGGAGGGCCGTGGGGTCAGGACCATCATCGAGATGGTCAACATGACCAGGCTCGACTGCGTCATCGGCTCCGCCTCCGGCATGCGGTACGGGGTGACGCAGGCCGTCCACCACGCGACCCACCGCAGGGCGTTCGGCAAGTCCCTGGCCGAACAGCCGCTGATGCGCAACGTGCTCGCCGACCTGGTGCTGGAGTCGGAGGGCGCCACCGCCGTCATGGTGCGCCTGGCGGGGGCCACCGACAAGGCGATCCGCGGCGAGACCGGCGAGGGCGTGCTGCGCCGCACGGCTCTGGCCGCCGCCAAGTACTGGGTGTGCAAGCGCGCCCCGGTGCACGCGGCCGAGGCCCTGGAGTGCCTCGGCGGCAACGGGTACGTCGAGGAGTCGCAGATGCCCCGGCTGTTCCGGGATTCCCCGCTCAACGGCATCTGGGAGGGCTCGGGCAACGTAGCCGCGCTGGACGTGCTCCGGTCCATCGGAAAGGAACCCCACGCTCTCGACGCCTTCTTCGAGGAGGTGGATCTCGCCGCGGGCGCCGACCGTCGCCTCGACGCCGCCATCGGCGATACCAAGAAGTCGCTCACCGACACGGCCGGCATCGATCACCACGCCCGCCGGGTCGCCGAAAGGCTCACCCTTCTCCTCCAGGCATCCCTGCTGGTCAGGCACAGTCACCCAGCCGTCGCCGACGCCTTCTGCGCCTCCCGGCTGGATGGCGACTGGGGCCACGCGTTCGGCACCCTCCCCCCTGGCCTGGACTTCACCGCGATCATCGACAGGGCCACCATGAAGATCGCCTAGCGGCCCATCCTCAGGTTCTCCGGGACGGGCCCGTCGGGCCGCCACAGGAGCAGCGGGACGATGCCGGGTTCGAGGCGCTCGAACCCGTCGAACAAGGTCCGCACTTCGGGGCTCGTGTGCGTAGTACGTCACCGAGCCGCTACCGCTGGGAAACGGGGAGGAAACAGCCTGGCACTGTCTTGACATCCTCCCCCTCGTGAACGGGGGGGATTCCCCACGGTCGCCCGCGGGGGTTCCTGCTTCGTCGCCAGTCGCCCGCCAGGAGAACTCCCTTGAGGTCTTACACCGGCTCCACAGGCGTTTCATCTCTCCGCAAGCCCTGCG